>JAPLPI010000283.1 GCA_026400305.1 Alphaproteobacteria bacterium
TGGATTCAATGGCGCCGTCGGCGGGCGATGGCACTTCCACCGTCACCTTGTCGGTTTCCAGTTCCAGTAGCGGCTCGTCCCGCTTCACCGTTTCGCCTTCCTTCTTGAACCACTTGGAAATGGTGGCTTCGGTGACGGACTCGCCCATGGCTGGGACTTTGATTTCGACGATCATGTTTGAACCTTGAAGGTCTTGTTAGAGAGAAAGTGCGTCGTTGAGGAAGGCAGCCAGTTCGGCCAGGTGCTGCTTCATCAGGCCGGCGGCGGTGGAGGCATATTCGGGACGGCCGACATAACGCGGCGTTGCCTTGCCGCCCAGCTTGGTCACTGTGTCTGCGATCCGTTCTTTGACGAAGTTCCAGGCGCCCTGGTTCTTCGGCTCTTCCTGGCACCAGACCAGATCGGCCTTGGGGAAGCGGTTCAGCTCCTGGGCCAGAACATTTTCCGGGAAGGGATAGAGCTGTTCGATGCGCAGGATCTGGACGCGGTTCTCGCCGCGCTTTTCGCGCTCTTCCATCAGGTCGAAATAGACCTTTCCGCTGCACAGCACCACGCGCTTGATTTCGTGGTCGGGCACCAGCTGGACGGTGGTGGCGCCCGGCACGACTTCGGCCTGGTCTCGCAGCACGCGGTGGAACGAGGTGCCACTGGTCATGTCGGACAGGAAGCTGGTGCACTTCTTGTGGCGCAGCAGCGACTTTGGCGTCAGCACGATCAGGGGCTTGCGGAAGCTCCGATGCATCTGGCGGCGCAGGATATGGAAATAATTGGCCGGCGTGGTCGGCACGCAGACCTGCATATTGTCCTGGGCGCAAAGCTGCAAGTAACGCTCCAGACGGGCACTGGAATGTTCCGGGCCCTGGCCTTCATAGCCGTGCGGCAGCAGCAAGGTCAGACCTGACATGCGCAGCCACTTCATTTCACCCGACGCGATGAACTGGTCCATTACGACTTGTGCGCCGTTGGCGAAATCGCCAAATTGGGCTTCCCACAACACCAGTGCCTTGGGCTCGGCGGTGGAATAGCCATATTCGAAGCCCAGCACCGCTTCTTCGGACAGAAGCGAGTCGATAATCTCGAAGCAGCCCTGGTCCTTGGAGATGTGCTGCAGCGGGAAATAGCGTTCCTCGGTCTGCTGGTCGACTAGTGCGGCATGGCGCTGGCTGAACGTGCCGCGCTGCGAATCTTGGCCCGAAAAGCGGACATAGAAGCCGTCATCCAGCAGGGTACCCAGCGCCAGCATCTCGGCCGTGGCCCAGTCGAAGCCTTCGCCGGTCTCGAACATCTTGGCCTTTGTTTCCAGCAGGCGGGTGATGGTCTTGTGCAGGGTGAAGTTGGCGGGTGGGGTGGTCAGTGCCTTGCCGACCTTGCGCAGTTCGTCTTTGCTGACACTGGTTTCGCCGCGGCGGTCGCTGTTCTTGGGCGCTTTTTCCAGGCCCTGCCAGCGGCCATCCAGCCAGTCAGCCCGGTTTGGCAAATGTGATTTTGCGGCATTGTATTCATCGTCCAGCCGCTGGTTGAACTCGGCTTGCATGCCATCGGCCTCGGCCTGGCTCAAGGTGCCTTCTTGGACCAGCTTGTTGGTATAGAGCTGCAGGGTCGAGGCGTGATCCTTTATCACCCGGTACATCTGCGGCTGGGTGAAGCTGGGCTCGTCGCTCTCGTTATGCCCGAACCTGCGATAGCAGATCATGTCGAGCACGACGTCTTTCTTGAACTTCTGGCGGAACTCTATGGCGATGCGGGTGGCGTGCACCACCGCTTCTGGATCATCGCCATTCACATGGAAGATCGGCGCCTGCACCATCAACGCGATGTCGGTGCAATAGGGCGAAGAGCGCAAGAACATCGGCGCGGTGGTGAAGCCGATCTGGTTGTTGATGACGAAATGCATGGTGCCGCCGGTGCGGAAACCCTTGATGCCTGACATGGCGAAACATTCGGCCACCACGCCCTGGCCGGCGAACGCTGCGTCGCCATGGATCAGGATGGGCAGCACGCTGGTGCGCGCGTCGATGTCGCGCAGCTGCCACTGCTTGGCGCGCGCCTTGCCCAGCACCACGGGATTGACGATTTCCAGGTGCGAGGGATTGGGGGTCAGCGACAGGTGGACCTTGTGGCCGTCGAACTCGCGGTCCGATGACGCGCCCAGGTGATACTTGACGTCGCCGGAGCCTTCCACGTCGGAGGGGTTGGCGCTGCCGCCCTGGAATTCATGGAACAGCTGGCGATAGGGCTTGCCCATCACATTGACCAGCACGTTCAGGCGGCCGCGATGGGCCATACCCAGCACGATCTCGGACACGCCGAGCTGGCCGCCACGCTTGATAATTTGCTCCAGCGCGGGAATGGTGGCTTCGCCGCCGTCCAGGCCGAAACGCTTGGTGCCGACGAAACGGTTGGCGGCGAACTTCTCGAAGCCTTCAGCCTCGATCAACTTGTTGAGGATGGCCTTCTTGCCTTCGGGCGTGAAGGCGATGCCTTCACCCTCGATGCGGCGCTGCAGCCAGGTCCTCTGCTCGGCATCGTTGATGTGCATGAACTCATAGCCGATGCGGCCGCAATAGGTGGCGCGCAGCTTGTCCAGCAACTGGCGCGGCGTGGCGGTCTGGAAGCCCAGGATGCCGTCGACATATACCGGCGTATCCAGCGCGGCGCCTTCAAACTTGTAGTGCTTGGGGTCCAGCGTCGCCTGTGGCGTCTTGGGGGTGATGTTCAGCGGATCGAGATCGGCTTCCAGATGGCCTATCATGCGATATGCGCGGATCATCTGGACGGCGTGAATGGAATGGGCGGCGGCTCCCGTTGTGTCGCCGGCCGGTGCAGCAGCGGCAGGCTTGGCCTTGTCGCCCTTCTTGGCGGGTGCGGCCGGGGGCTCCTGGCCGGTAAGGGCGGCGATCAGCTCGCCGGCGGCGAATTCGGGTTTGGCATCGCGCATCCAGGCCGGACCGCGGCCCAGTTGGGTGGGAGACAGGCCCTGTTCGCCGACCTGCGCGAAATAACTCTGCCAGCTTTCGTCCACGCTGGCGGGGTTGGCCAGCCAGGCGGCGTACATCTGCTCCACAAAGGCGGCATTGGTGCCGTTGAGGAAGGACGTTGCTTCGAAGATATCGTTCGAAGCGCGGTTCAAGCGATCTGATATAGATTGTTCTGTCATTTCAAACGCTTATGGGGCGGCTTGTTGGGCCTGTCCCCTTCCTGGTGGCGCGTCGCCTATGGCGGTGCGTGGTAACGCCTTCTACAAGCCGATTCAACGCAGAATATCATTAAGATGGGCTCAATTGTCCCTATTTGCACGGCAATTTCATGGCAACGGACACGCCAAACACGCATGCCCCCTGAAACGCAAACGGCCGCCCAATGATTGGGCAGCCGCGCGACACGCATGTGACGGATAAGGGCTACTTGCCGTTCAGCAGGTCCATGAGTGTGGTGCCCAGGGCCGCCGGATTGGGCGAGACACGGATACCGGCCGCCTTCATCGCCTCGATCTTGCTGTCGGCGCCGCCCTTGCCACCCGAAATGATGGCGCCGGCATGGCCCATGCGGCGGCCTAGAGGCGCGGTAACGCCGGCGATGAAGCCGACCATGGGCTTCTTCACCTTGGAGCGCTTCACGAAGTCGGCGGCGTCTTCTTCGGCGGTGCCGCCGATTTCGCCGATCATGACGATCGACTTGGTTTCCGGATCAGCCAGCAGCATCTCGAGCACTTCAAGATGTTCGGTGCCCTTCACCGGATCGCCGCCGATGCCGATGCAGGTGGTCTGGCCCAGGCCAACGGCGGTCGTCTGCCACACTGCTTCATAGGTGAGAGTGCCCGAACGCGAGACGATGCCCACGCTGCCGCGCTTGTGGATGTGACCGGGCATGATGCCGATCTTGCATTCGCCGGGCGTGATGACGCCGGGGCAGTTGGGCCCGATCAGCCTCGACTTTGATCCAGACAGTGCGCGCTTGACCTTGACCATGTCCAGCACAGGAATGCCTTCGGTGATGCAGATGATCAGCGGCACTTCGGCGTCGATCGCTTCCAGGATGGCGTCGGCCGCGAAGGGCGGCGGGACGTAGATGGCGGATGCGTCGGCGCCGACCTTTTCGCGCGCCTCGCGTACTGTGTCGAACACCGGCAGGCCAAGATGGGTGCTGCCGCCCTTGCCGGGCGTGGTGCCGCCGACCATCTTGGTGCCATAGGCGATGGCCTGTTCGGAGTGGAAGGTGCCCTGGTTTCCGGTGAAGCCCTGGCAGATGACCTTAGTGTTCTTGTCGACGAGAATAGACATTACTTGGAACCCTTCACGGCCTTGACTACCTTCTCGGCGGCGTCGGCGAGATTGTCGGCGGAGGTTATGGCGAGGCCGGACTTGGCCAGTATTTCCTTGCCAAATTCGACATTGGTGCCTTCCAGGCGAACCACCAGCGGTACCGAAAGCGAGATCTCCTTGGCAGCGGCGACGATACCTTCGGCGATGATATCGCACTTCATGATGCCGCCGAAGATGTTGACCAGGATGCCCTTCACATTGGGATCGCTGACGATGATCTTGAAGGCCTGCGTCACCTTCTCCTTGGTCGCGCCGCCGCCCACGTCCAGGAAGTTGGCCGGCTCGCTGCCATAGAGCTTGATGATGTCCATGGTCGCCATGGCGAGCCCTGCGCCGTTGACCATGCAGCCGATTTCGCCGTCCAGCTTGATGTAGGACAGGTCGTACTTGGACGCTTCCACTTCCGCCGGGTCTTCCTCGTCCAGGTCGCGCAGCGCCTGGATGTCCTTATGGCGATAGAGGGAGTTGTCGTCGAAGTTCACCTTGGCGTCCAGGCAGATGATGTTGCCGTCATTGGTCACCGCCAGCGGATTGATTTCCAGGAGGCTCATGTCCTTGGCGATGAAGGCGTCGTAAAGACCCTTCACAACCTTTCCGATCTGCTTGGCGGCGTCGCCCTTGACGCCCAGCGCCACGGCGATTTCGTTGCCGACATAGGGGCTGTAACCGGCCGCCGGCTCGATCTGGAAGGTGTGGATCTTCTCGGGCGTCTTGTGCGCCACTTCCTCGATGTCCATGCCGCCTTCGGTGGAGACGATGAAGGCGATGCGGCTGGTGGCGCGGTCGACCAGCGCCGACAGATACAGCTCGCGTTCGATGGCTGAGCCGTCTTCAATATAGAGACGCTTGACCAGGCGGCCGGCGGGACCGGTCTGGTGCGTGATCAATGTCATGCCCAGGATGCGCTGGGCTTCCTTCTTCACGTCTTCGATGGATTTGACCACCTTGACGCCGCCGCCCTTGCCGCGACCGCCGGCATGGATCTGGGCCTTGACCACCCAGACCGGGCCACCCAGTTCCTGGGCCGCCGCAACGGCTTCTTCCACTGTGAAGGCCGCCTTACCCCTGGGGACCGGAACGCCGAATCCGCGCAAGACGTCTTTTGCCTGATATTCGTGGATATTCATGGAGTTAGCCCGAAAAATGGGGTGGGTGAGCGGGCGCACAATAGCAGGGGGCGGGCCATCTGCAACGCGACTAAAGGCCCGGTGCGGAACTGCCCACCACAAACGAAAAGGCGCCCCACACGCGAGTGTGGGACGCCTTTCCTGACCATCAATGCCTGATGGCAAGGTTTTTTGAATAACTGGCTTAGTAGCCGCCGCCGCCTCCGCCGCTGAGCCTGCGGGCGCATCCCCAGGCGCCATACCTGCGCCTGGTGGTGTCACAAGAGAGTCCCGCCTTCCTCCATTTCGGATCCGGCGACCTGCTTCAGAAAATGGTTGATGTGATCGTCAGCTGGCGCGCCGCCAACAGTCAGGATTACAGCCGCTTCGTATAGCGTCTAGGGACGCGGCGGCATCGTCGTGGACGTGTTCAGGTCTGGACGTTGCGCGGTGATGTCCTTGACCGGTGGGTGATCCACCGGATCGTTGCGCAAGATATCGTTATCTAGCCGCGCTGCGCTGTTCTTGCGCTGAAGATACGGAATTTCATAAGCCTCGACCTTGGCGCGATAGGCTTCGAACACCGCATTGTCCTGGGTCGTGCGATTGTCGCAGCGCTCCAACGGCAGGCCTGCCTGCTCCTGACACCACAGATCAAAATTCATCTCCTTGACCTGGAGATTACCGTTGCGCGCTGGCATGTATGGCCGCGCGGCGCGCACCCATCTTCACCAGGGCTTCAACCACAACATTGGCGCGCTTGACCGACAGCGCCTGGTTGTAGTCCGACGAACCCGAGGTATCGGTATGGCCGACGACCGTGATGTTGGTCTGGCCGCCGGTACGGGCGGACGCGATCACGGTGTCCAGAACCGTCAGCTGCTCGGCCTTCAGGGTCCAGGAGTCGAAGTCGAAATGGACCGTGAAGTCGCTGGTCTGGGCCGCGGGTGCCGGCGTGGGGGCAGGAACAGGCGCGGACGAAACCGGCGGCGGCGGCGGAGCAGGGCGGGCAGTGGTTTCCAGACGCACGATCGAGGAATCCAGCGCAGTCTTACAGGCCTGGCTGGCGGCGGCGGCGCTGGGCACGGTGCTGTAAAGCACCCAGCAGTCATAATCGGCCTGGGCGCGGGCGGCCTGTTCGGGGAACTGGTCCTTGCCGGCCGCGATGTCACGCACCAGACGGGTGCGCAGAGCGGACTGGGCCGGGCCATTGGCCGCTTCCAGTTCCGGCTCGGTGCCGCCATTGGCCAGATCCGACTTGTCGGTGAAGGACTTGGCGAGCAGGTCGCTGGAGCTTTCGCTATCCGAGAAAGGGTTCAAAGACGAAAAGAAGCCGCTGTCCTCTGCGCGTTCTGCGGGCAGGGCGGCGGCCTGGGCGGACAGATCGCCATAATCTTTTGCCAAAGCCTGGGTGAAAGGCGTGCCGGCTCCGACATCTTCGGCGTCGTCGCTGGAACAGGCGCCAAGGCCCAGGGCCAGGACGCCGGCGGCAGCAAGTATAGTCAGGCGGCGGCAATGGCTGCGAATGATGATCGGAAAGCGCATATTATTAAATCTCCACGAGGCGGCGAGTATGTCGGGCTCCAGCCCAGCTCCGTGCCGCAAAATTTTATCCACCTTTCCTATAGCGCGGAGGGCAGAAGCGAAAAAGGCCCCCTGCTTCAAAATGGTTGACCCTTTTCGGGCCCCTCAAAAGAGAAAAAACAGGCGTTTTTGGCCTCCTTCGGCCTGCCGGTAACCCCCTGTTGACCCTGGCAGGGATACAAAGGCTTGAAACATTAACAATTTGGCGGGGTCCATGCAGGGCCTGGCTATGTCGTTAAAGGACGCCGAACCGGTCGTCGCCAAGGCGGGGGCCGAGCGCCGGCGCTTTCGCCGTATCCGGGTGGACCTGACCGGGCGCCTGCTCATTCCGTCCGACAGCCGCGAAGCCCGTTGTACCATTTCGGACCTGTCGCCGGGTGGCGCTGCCATTGTGTGCAAGATCATTCCCGAAGCCGGAACCCCGGTCCTGCTCTATGCCGACAATTTCGGCCGCTTTGAAGGCAACGTCGTGCGCCGCGACGGCGATGGCTTCGGTATCGCCTTTGTCTGCACCCCGTCCAAGCGCGAACGCACCGCCGAGCAGCTGATCCTGTTCCTCAACAAAGCGCTGGTTGATGACAGTGTGCTGCGCCGCCACGACCGCTCCAACCAGAAGGGCTTCGCCAAATATACCCGCGCCGACGGCCAGATCGTGCATTGCGAAGTGATGGACATTTCGATGGGCGGCGTGTCGCTGAAGATCGACGTCAAGCCGCCGATCGGCGAGTTCGTGCTTATCGCCCAGATCGCCGGCCGGGTAGCGCGCCATCATGCCGACGGCATCGGCATCGAATTTTTCGGCCTGGAAAAGTCCGCCGACCAATCCGTGCATCAGATCAATATCGTCCGTGGCTAGGTGGCCGTCATCAAAGTCTTCCGGCGCGTGCGATACCAAACTTCTGGACATGTATTTCGACGCGGCCCACTAGCGAAACTCCGGCCCCACCGCCCAGGTCACCAGCGATCGGCGCACCCCAGATTCAATCGGCGTGACCTGGTGCAGCACGTTGGCCGGGAAGGTGACGATGGTGCCGCGTTCGCGCGGCGCGGTGTCGATTAGGTTGCCGGCGCGCGCCTGCAGGTCGCAGCCCTTATAGTCGTTGCCATCGCTCAGCTGCAGACTGAGAGTCAGCTTGCGTGGTTCCTGGTCGGGATCGGAGGGGTCACGGCCATAATCCTTGTGCCAGTCGAAGTGACCGCCCTCGGAGCCGCCATAAACGGCATATTGCAGCGCTGCCAGCCCCGAAAGATCGAAGCGAAAGTAGCGGGCATTCATTTCTAGAACCGCTTCTTCCATCCGTTGGTAAAGGTGTTCGATTTGCGGCGCGCGCGGCACCCAAGCGACCTTGGTGCTGCGGATATTTTCATAGCCGCGGCCTGCCGACAGCTCGGCCTTCTCCAGCACCAGCCCATCGCCCAACCGCACGAGCGCGTCCAGTTCGGAAGCACTGAACAGGCCCTGCCAGACGGCCAGAGAGCCAATTAAATACGGTAATCTCCCCATGCGCCCCCGAGCATCTGTCTTAATGTGCCAGCTTATGGATGTGGCGATGTCTTACGACAAATTGGGAGCGGGCGGAACGGAAAGTTTGCGCTGAATACACTTCGTCAGAAGCGGTAGGCTGCCATGCCCATCACCGTGACATTGGTGTCGCGAAGGCTGATGGGGCTGAGGGTGGCATAGCCCAGGAGGCGCGTGACTCCGACATCGGTGCCGGCAAACCAATGGTTGTTGATGCGCCAGATCAGGCTGGCGCCGGTCCGTACATCCTTGAAGCCGCTGCCAGCATTGAAGCGCGGAAAGATTGAGGCGCCGTCATAGACCGGGGGGAAGCCGAAATAGGTCTGCATGTACTGGCCGTCGGCCCAGGTGGCGCGGACATGCGGCATCAGGATCAGCTTCCTGCCCAGCGGCAGGGGTGCCGACAGGCCGAGACTTCCCGTCACGCTATGGTTCAGGGATTTCTCGGCCGAGAGTTCAAAGTTGAAGAGGCTGAGGCGGGCGGACGTAAAGGCGCGAAAGCCGGGCGAGGCCCTGATGGTGCCAAGCCCTTTCAGCCGGTCGTCGCCGGACTCCGAAATTTTGCCGCTGCTGTGATCCTTGCGGCGGGGATCGACCGTGAGTCCGCCGCCGAAGTGGAAAATCTTCAGATGCGCGCTGACGCTGAGCCCGCCTTCGCCAAAGCTGATGGTGTCGCGCCATCACACCGCGACAAAGGGCAGGGGCCTCATGATGCTGCGGTCGCTGCCTTTAAAAGCTGGGCCGCGAGGCCAAGGCCGCGCCCAATGTCACGTCCCATTCCCTGGGCGGCTCGCGCCTGCGCTGCGTGTGTGCGGGCGCGCACAGCAAGGCGGCCGCAGCGACAGCAAATCAGTACGGAATGGCTCTCCACGGCTTCAGCGTTACAGGCTTTGGCGCGGCGGCACTATCTATCTCAGATTTTGGATCTGTCTGGAGGCCAGCATCAGCTTGGCGACGCTTAGTTCGCCATAACGGCAATGCGATGGATACGCCGCTATTCCATCAACCCACGGCCAGTTGCGGCACGGGATTGTGCCGCCTGCGCATGGCGCAGTGCAGCATGGTCAGGCCCACAATGGCAGCGCCTGCGACAAGCACGGCGGCGGCGACCCACACATCCAGCGGCCAGGCGCCCATCAGAGCGGCGGCGGCAATGCCCGCCGATGACGGCAGGGTGAAAACGGCGACACCGTTGGCATCGCGCAGCAAGATTGCCGCCGCCGACGCGGGCAGGGCGGCAAAGAGGAAAACCAGCACCGGGGTCGGCAGATCAGGCATCACCAGAAACGCGCCGGCGCCCCAGGCCCCGCTTGTATAAAGAAGAAGCATACGCAGGTCGGAAGCCGCTTCCTGCAACGGCACGCGCCGCAGGCTGCGGGCAAAGCACCGTATGTAATTGCGGGTCATGCCGACAATCCCGATCAGCACCAGGCTGACCCAGGCAAAATCGGCTTTCAGGCTGGCGGCGCCGGCGCCCGCGGACGACCAGGTCAGGACCACCGCGCCTACCAGCATCAGGGTGATTCAGGCCTGGGGCGAGCGCGCCAGGAAACGGGACAGGGCCATGTTGCGGCCGGGCTCACCGTCCAGGACCGGCAGGCGGGACAGGGGGGCACGGGGCACGCCGTCATCATAGCTTTTTTTGAGAGAGGCTAGATCGAAATCCGGGCCGACGCTTTCCATGTCGGTGATGGCCATGCTCTCGCCTTCCCAACTGAATTCCGCTCACGGGATCGCACTCTTACGGGGTATTAATTTGAGAAGTAGATAATTCGCGCCGGTCAGGACAATCCGGTTGTTTGGCGGGGCATACGCTTGGGATCATCCGCCATCACCGTTTTCGATCTGGAATTCACCGGTTGGGAATGCTCCATGGCGCGCCACTGGCTGTCGCCGGGCGAGTTCAAGGAAGTGGTGCAGATTGGCGCGGTGAAGCTCGACGCCGAAAGCTTCGCCCTGCTCGCCGAGTTCGACCAATTGGTGCCGCCGCGGGTGAATTTTCCGCTTGGTCCCTATTTCGAAAAGCTCACCGGCATCAGCAGCGGGCAGGTTGTGCGACAAGGCCGTGACTTCGCCGCGGCCTTTGCAGCATTTCTGGACTTCGCCGGCGATGGCCCAATCGCCTCCTTCGGGCGTGACGACAAGGTGCTGGACGAAAATATCCGCCTCTATGGCATGACCGGCGTATCGGCCTTGCCGGTCTTCTATGACCTGCGCGGCTGGTTCGCGGCGCAGGGCGTGGATCCGCGCGGCATGCATTCCTGTGACATCGGACCGGCGGTCGGTATTCCC
>JAPLPI010000195.1 GCA_026400305.1 Alphaproteobacteria bacterium
GGATGTCGAGCTGCGCGAACCGCTGGGTGTGTATTTGAACCTGGCGGGCCATCCCGACAACTGGCCTACGCACTATGCCGAACGCGCCATCACCTTCACCGATCCGCGCCTGGCCACCCTTGGCCGGCGCAGCATCGGGGCTAGGGCGGAAATGCCCGCGAACCTGGCGGGTCCCCGCACCTATCACGAGCACCGGATTGCGCTGGGGGTGCCCGAAGGCACGGATTTCGGATTTGAAAAGACTTTTGCGCTGGATGCCGGGCTGGATGAGCTAAACGGGGTGTCCTTCACCAAGGGCTGTTACGTCGGCCAGGAGCTGACCTCGCGGATGAAGCACCGCGCCACTTCGCGCAAGCGCATTCTCCCCGTCATGGCCGATGACGCCCTGCCCGCGCCCGGCGCGAGCGTGACGCGCGGCGGCACCGACATTGGCGAACTGGTTTCGGTTTATGGCAACCAGGGCTTTGCCCTGGTGCGGCTGGACCGGCTGGAGGAAACCAACGGCGAGGTCCGGATAGGTGAAATTCAAGTTGCATTGACCAAGCCGGCATGGCTCGCTTGATGCATGGCTGAGAAGCAGCGCTGCCACTGGCCGGGCGAAGACCCGCTCTATGTAGCCTATCACGACCGTGAATGGGGAGTGCCCGAACACGATCCGCGCGCGTTGTATGAAAAGCTGGTGCTGGACGGGTTCCAGGCCGGGCTGAGCTGGATCACCATCCTGCGCAAGCGGGAGAATTTCCGCAAAGCCTTCCATGATTTCGCGCCCGAAAAAATCGCCCGATATGGCGCCCGCGACGTGGACCGGTTGCTGAAGAATGAGGGCATCATCCGCAGCCGCGCCAAGATCCAGGCCGCCATCAAGTGCGCCAGACTGTGGCTGGAGACAGAGCAAAAGGAACCAGGCGGCTTCCATGACCTTATCTGGAAGCATGTCGGCGGCAAACCGCAGGTCAACCAGTTCAAAAGCCGGGCCAAGGTGCCGGCCCAGACAGAGATGAGCGAAGGGTTGGCCAAGGAACTCAAGCAGCGCGGTTTCAATTTCTGCGGCCCAGTGATCGTCTATGCCTTCGCCCAGGCGGTCGGCATGGTCAATGACCATGTCACCACATGTTTTCGGCACGCCGATTGCGCGAAACTGGCGCGGAAATGAAACCTGTCATTGTCTGGTTCCGCCAGGATTTTCGCCTGGCCGACAATCCGGCGCTGCACGCGGCAGCCGCGAGCGGTACGCCGCTGATCTGCCTGTTCGTGCTGGACGATACGTCGCCGGAGGATTCAACATGGGGCGGCGCCTCGCGCTGGTGGCTGCATCATTCGCTGACAGCGCTGGACAATTCGCTGGATGGCAAGCTGGTGCTGCGGCGGGGCGATAGCGCCAAAGTCGTAAAATCGCTGGTGAAGGATACGGGCGCGGACACGGTGATGTGGAACCGCTGTTATGAACCTTTCGCCGTGGAACGCGATACTGCGCTCAAGGCCGAACTGGTGAAGGACAGCGTGACAGTGCAAAGCTTCAATGGCGCGCTGTTGCACGAGCCCTGGGCACTGAAGACCAAGACGGGCAACAAACCGTTCCGGGTTTTCACGCCCTTCTGGAAGAGCATGCGTGCGCTGGACGTGGCCAAGACGCTCCCTGCCCCGGGCAAGATACGTCATCACAAGATCGAAAGTGACTCGCTGAAGGACTGGAAGCTTCTGCCCACCCGGCCCGACTGGTCGAAGGGCTTTGACTGGACGCCGGGCGAGAAAGCGGCACATGACGCGCTGTATGATTTCTTAGGTGATGTGGGTGACTATGGCACCGCCCGCGACCTGCCCGATCGCGACGGCACCTCGCGGCTGTCGCCGCATCTGCATTGGGGTGAAATTTCGCCGCGCCAGGTCTGGCATGCCGTCCGCACGCGCAGCCACAGCCATGGCAGCGAGACCTTCCTGAAAGAACTGGGCTGGCGGGAATTCTGCGCCCAGCTGCTGTTCCACAATCCAGAGCTTCCCACCCACCCACTGGATCAGCGCTTCGCCAAATTCCCATGGCGCAAGAGCCAAAAGAATTTCGATGCCTGGACCAAGGGGCAGACCGGCATTCCCATCGTCGATGCCGGCATGCGCCAGCTGTGGCAAACAGGCTGGATGCACAACCGGGTGAGGATGATCGTCGCTAGCCTGCTGATCAAGCATCTGGGCATTCACTGGCGGGACGGCGAAGCCTGGTTCTGGGACACGCTGGTGGATGCGGACCTGGCCAGCAACAGCGCCAACTGGCAATGGGTAGCCGGCTGCGGCGCCGATGCCGCGCCCTTCTTCCGCATCTTCAATCCCGTCCTGCAGGGCAAGAAATTCGATCCCAGGGGCGTCTATGTCCGGCGCTTTGTCCCAGAGTTGAAGGATGTGCCAGACAGGTTTGTACATGAACCCTGGGACGCGCCGCAGCCGCCCGCCAATTACCCGAAGCCAATTGTGGATTTGCCCGCAGGCCGGATGCGTGCCCTCCAGGCCTTCCGAGCCTTGAAGCAGTAAGTTCCGCCGTCTAGGTTCCGCTCATGCCCGAACAGATCAAAAAAGACATCATCGCCGCCATTGGCAACACACCGCTGATACGCCTGCGCCAGGCGTCGGAAGCTACGGGCTGCGAGATTCTGGGCAAGGCGGAATTCCTCAATCCCGGCCAGTCGGTGAAGGACCGCGCTGCGCTGTTCATCATTCAGGATGCCGTGCGGCGGGGAGCGTTGCGTCCCGGCGGCACCATCGTGGAAGGCACCGCCGGCAATACCGGCATCGGGCTTGCCACCGTGGCCAATGCGCTGGGCTTCAAGACCGTCATCGTGATCCCCGAAACGCAGAGCCAGGAAAAGAAGGACGCGCTGCGCCTGCTTGGTGCCGAACTGATCGAAGTGCCCGCCGTGCCATACAAGGATCCCAACAATTACGTGAAGTTGTCGGGTCGGCTGGCAGAACAACTCGCCAAGACCGAACCGAATGGCGCAATCTGGGCCAACCAGTTCGACAATGTCGCCAATCGCCAGGCCCATGTCGAAGGCACCGGTCCGGAAATCTGGGACCAGACCGGCGGCAAGATTCACGGCTTCACCTGTGCGGTGGGCAGCGGCGGCACCCTGGGCGGCGTCGCCATCGCGCTGAAGTCGCGCAACAAGTCGATTCGCATCGCCGCCGCCGATCCGATGGGGGCTGCGATCTACAGCTGGATCAAGACCGGCAACCTGGAACGCCCTGGCAGCTCGATCACCGAAGGCATCGGCCAGGGCCGCGTGACCGCCAATCTGGAAGGCGCGCCGTTCGACGACGCCTATCAGATCCCCGACGAGGAAGCCTTGCCCATTGTGTTCGACCTTCTCGAGCATGAAGGCCTGTGCATGGGCGGCACCACGGGAATCAATGTCGCCGCCGCCATCCGCATGGCCAAGGATATGGGCCCTGGGCACACCATCGTTACCATACTGTGCGACTACGGTAACCGCTACCAATCCAAATTGTTCAATCCCGCCTTCCTGCGCGAGAAAGGTCTTCCGGTTCCGTCCTGGCTTGCGGAACATCGCAGCGCCATAGCGGTTCCGTATCTATGAGCAATCTGGTTTCCACCGAATGGCTGGCGGCGAACCTGGACACGGTTCGCGTGGTGGATGCGTCCTGGTACATGCCTGGCGAAAAGCGCGATCCGGCAAAGCAATTTGAAGCGGGCCACATCCCCGACGCGGTGTTCTTCGACATCGACAAGATTTCCGACCACACCACCGGCCTGCCCCACATGCTGCCATCGGCGCGTGACTTCTCCGCCGCAGCGGGCAAGCTGGGAATCGGAAATGACGAGACGGTGGTGGCCTATGACTGCACCGGCATCTTCTCGGCCCCGCGCCTGTGGTGGACCTTGAAAGCGATGGGCCACGACAATGTGAAGGTGCTGGATGGCGGCTTTCCCAAGTGGAAGCGCGAAGGCCGCGCCATCGAGACCGGCCCGGCCCAGCCCCGGGAAAAATGCTTCACCGCCCATTTTCGCCCCGGTCTGAAACGCGACTTCGAGGATGTGATGGGCATCGTGCAAGACAAGTCGGCCCAGATGGTGGACGCGCGCAGCGCGTCACGCTTTACCGCCGAAGAAAAGGAACCACGCGCGGGTTTGCGCTCCGGCCACATGCAGGGCGCAGCCAATGTCCATTTCCGCTCCCTGATCACGGCGGACGGCACTTGCAAGTCAAAGGATGAATTGCGCGCCGCCTTCGAGCAGGCGGGCGTGGATCCGGCAAGGCCCATCGTCACCACCTGCGGTTCGGGCATGACGGCCGCCATCCTGATGCTGGCGCTGGACGAAATCGGCGCGAAGGACACCGCGCTGTATGATGGCTCCTGGACCGAATGGGGCGGGCGGCCCGAAGCACCGGTTGTAACCGGCTAATGGCGAAAGCGGCGGCGCGGCGCATCCCCGTGACGGTGACGTTCCTGGAAATGAACGCCAAGCCTTACGCCCTGCCGCCGCCCCAGCCGCGCGGCCGCTGCGCCCTGCTTCGCTGCGAAAAGCCGCCGGCGCATTTCTACCGCTATCTCTACGACACGATTGGCGCCGACTATTACTGGGTGGACCGCAAGAAGCTGTCACCCGAAGCGCTGGAAAAAGTCATCCACGACCCACTGAACAAGTTGTTTGTGCTGTATGTCGAAGGCAATCCGGCCGGGATGGCGGAGTTGGACCTGCGCAAGGCGGGCACGGCTATCATCGCCTACTTCGGATTGATGCCCGAAGCGATCGGCAAGCGGATCGGTTATTTCTTTCTCTACCACACCTGCATGAACTCCTGGGCCCAGCCCATCCAGCGGCTGACCATCAACACCTGCACCCTGGATCATCCCCGCGCACTGCCCTTGTACCAGCGGCTGGGTTTTAATGCCTATAATCGGGAAGAACGGTTTGTTGAGTTGCCCTAGGTTTGCGGGCAAGGTCGGGACATGAGCAGCATCGACAGCGCCCCTAAGAAAACCTGGTTCGGCCATCCGCGCGGCCTCACCGTCCTGTTCTGCACCGAGATGTGGGAGCGCTTTTCCTATTACGGAATGCGCGCCCTGCTGGTTCTGTACCTAGCCAAGTATCTGCTGCTGCCCGGCCATGTCGAAGGTGTGCTGTTCTATCCCCAGATCAAGGCCTTCTTCGAAATGCTGGCGGGGCCACTCAATCCCCAGCCGCTGGCCTCGCTGATCTACGGCAGCTACACCGGCCTGATCTATGCCACGCCGCTGCTGGGCGGCTGGCTGGCCGACAACGTCATTGGTCAGCGCAAAACCGCGATGATCGGCATTGTGATGATGGCCTTTGGCCATTTCATGATGGCGTCTGAAGCGCTGCTGTTTCCCGCCCTCACCCTGTTGATCTTCGGCGGCGGCCTGTTCAAGACCAATACCACCGCCCAGGTGGGCATGCTGTATGCGCCCGGCGACGCCCGCCAGGACCGCGGCTATTCGATCTTCTATGTCGGCGTGAATCTGGGCGCCTTCATCGCGCCGCTGGTGGCCGGCACCCTTGGCGAAAATGTTGGCTGGCATTACGGCTTCGGCGCCGCCGGCGTCGGCATGATCATCGCCTTTATCCTCTATCTGATCGGCTGGAAGCATTTGCCCCCCGATGGCCTGAAGCAGCGCGCCAACACCGCGCGCAAGCCACTGACCCGCGCCGAATGGAAATCTGTCGGAGCGCTGATCCTGCTGGTGCTTCCCATCGCGCTGTGGTGGGCCTGTTACGAACAGCAGGGCAACATAATCGCCCTGTTCGCTGACGCCAATACCGATCGCCGCCTGATCCCCGGCCTGATCGACTGGGAAATCCCGGTGACATGGTTCCAGGCCTTCAACCCCTTCATCATCTTCGCCTTCACGCCTTTCTTGCTGGCGCTGTGGACCCGGCAGGCGCGCACGCTGCGCGAGCCCAATTCCATGAACAAGATCCTGTATGGCTGCCTGATGCTAACCGCGTCCTATGTGGTGATTGCCTATGCTTCATGGCAGGGCGGCGCGGGCAAGATCAGCTGGTTGTGGCTGCTGCTCTATTTTTTGATCATCACCACCGGGGAAATCTATTCCTCGCCCATCAGCCAGTCGCTCTATTCCAAGGTGGCGCCGCTGCGCATCGCGTCGCTGATGATCGCGGTCAACTTCCTGCCGAACTTCATCGGCGGCGGCTTGATGCAGGGCTGGCTGGGCACCTTCTGGGAAGACCCTTGAAGGCGCGGCCCGCACCTGCTCGGTCACCTCGGGCATCCAGGCAATCGGGCTGGCCATTTTGTCGGTCTGCGGCGCCGGCGATCATTTGCTGATGGTGGACAGTTGCTATGAGCCCACCCGCAACCTCTGCGATCGTACTCTTAGGCGCTTCGGTATCGAGACGAGCTATTACGCGCCCGGCGACGACATTGCTGCGCACCTGAAGCCCAACACCAAGGCGGTGTTCTGCGAAGCTCCCGGCTCGCTAACCTTCGAGATGCAGGACATTCCCGCCCTGGCCAGCACAGCCCACGCCCATAACTATGGAAGTGGGGGCACCTCTGTCCTGATTGACAATACCTGGGCCACGCCGCTGTTCTTCCGCCCACTGGAACATGGCGTGGACCTGTCTATCCAAGCGGCCACCAAATATATCGGCGGCCATGCCGATGTGATGCTGGGCTATGTCGCCGCCAATGCCCGCCACGCTGCCAGGTTGCACCAGGTCCACGGGGACCTCGGCCTGTTCGCCAGCGGCGACGACTGCTTTCTGGGCCTACGCGGCCTTCGAACCCTCTCGGTCCGGTTGGCCCGCCATCAGGAGACCGGCCTGACCTTGGCCCGCTGGCTCCAGGGCCGCCCCGAGGTCGCCCGCATCCTGCATCCGGCCCTGGAAAGCGATCCCGGACATGTCTTGTGGAAACGTGATTTTTCCGGTGCCTGCGGGCTTTTTGGGGTCATACTCAAACCGGCATCTGAGGCGGCCGTCGCGGCCTTTGTGGACGGGTTGCAGCATTTCGGGATCGGCTATTCCTGGGGCGGGTTTGAAAGCCTGATCGTTCCGGCCCATATCAAGCGCACGGCCAAGCTCTTTGCCGCCGAAGGGCCGGTGCTTCGAATCCATGCCGGCCTGGAAGATGCCGGCGACCTGATCGCCGACCTGGAACAGGGGTTGGCCCGCATGAAAGACGCACCGTGACCGATACCCTCACCCACGCCGCCTTCGTTGCGACTGTCAAGTTCGACGACAAGGGACTGGTGCCAGTCATCGCCCAGAGCAAGGCCACCAGCGAAGTCCTGATGTTCGCCTGGATGAACAAGAACACCCTCGAAATGACCTTAGCGACCGGCCGGGTCACCTATTGGTCTCGTTCCCGCCAGTCGGTCTGGACCAAGGGCGAGACCAGCGGTCACCACCAGCACCTGATCGAGGCCGATGTGGACTGCGACGGCGACGTGTTGCTGCTGAAGGTCGATCAGATGGGACCGGCCTGCCACACCGGGGCGCCTTCCTGCTTTTTCAGGAAGTTAGACTAAGGTCAAACCGGATTTCGCGGGTTATAGTGCCCCCGGAGTCACCATGACCGAATTGCCGCCACCACCCGCTACGCCACGGCCTGCCGCCGGCAAGGCCGACGTCCTGACGCCCAAATTTCAGGCGGCGGTGATCGCTGGCGTGATCGTGGCCGGCCTGTTCTTCGGCCGCCCGGTGCTGATGCCCCTAGCCCTGTCGGTGCTGATGTCCTTCGCACTGGCGCCGCTGGTCAGCCTGTTCAAGCGCTTCCGGCTGGGCAATGGCCCCGCAGTGATCATCAGCCTAGTTCTGGCGGTGACAATCGTGGGATCGCTGGGCCTTTTCATGGGCTCGCAGCTGGCCAAGCTGGCGTCCGAGCTGCCGCATTACCAGACCAACCTGGGGCAAAAGATACATTCAGTGGTGGGCGGCGCCGCCCATAACGACACCATAACCCGACTAAACAAAACGGTCGAGAACCTGGCCGACCAGATCACCGGCGGCAAGCAGAAAGAACCCGAAGGCGCAGCCCCCGGCCAGATCAAGCCGATCCCGGTGGTCATCACCCGCACCTCGCAGGCACCCTGGGCTGTGGCCAGCACGGTGCTGGGTCCTTTGCTCGAACCCTTGGGTCTGGTCGCGCTGGTGCTGGTGTTTGTCAGCTTCATCCTGCTGCAGAAGGATGACCTGCGGGACCGTTTCATCCGACTGGCAGGATCACGCGACATGCAGCGCACCACCGTGGCGCTGGACGAAGCCGCCAGCCGCCTGTCGCGCTATCTGTTCCTGCAGACCCTGATAAACACCTGTTTCGGCCTGTCGATCGGCGTGGGACTTTGGCTGATCGGCATTCCCAATGCCGGCCTGTGGGCGCTTATGGCGATGCTGCTGCGCTTTGTCCCCTATTTCGGCGTGCCGCTAGCCTTTCTGTTTCCTTTCACCCTTGCGTTGGCGGTGGATCCGGGCTGGACCAAGATGGTGTGGACCTTGCTGCTGTTCGGCGGCATCGAGCCCATCATCGGACAGGGCGTTGAGCCGGTCCTGTATGGCCGCAGCATGGGCCTGTCCGCCGTCGCGGTGGTGGTGGCAGCGGTATTCTGGACCTGGCTGTGGGGACCGGTGGGGTTGTTGCTCTCCACCCCGCTCACCATGTGTTTCGTGGTGTTCTCGCGCCACATCGAAAGCCTGAAATTCCTGGACGTGATGCTGGGCAACCAGCCGGCGCTGAAGTTCGAGGAAAGCCTGTATTTGCGCATGCTGGCCGAGGACCCGGACGAAGCAGCCGACGAGGCCGAGAGTTTTCTGCGGGCTAATTCTCTGTCGGGCTATTACGACGAGGTGGCGGCGCGCGCGCTGATGCTGGCGCAGAACGATGTCAATCGTGGCGTGCTCGATCCCATGCGCCAGAACCGCATTCGCGATGCCATCAAGGGCCTGATCATCAACCTGGCGGAACGGCGCGACGATGACGCGGCCGCTACCGCCGACCTGCCCGACACCTGGCGCGATTCCGAGCCGGTGCTGTGCGTGGCCGGTCGCGGGCCGCTGGACGAAGCCGCCGCGCTGCTGCTGGTGGACATGCTGAGAAAATACGGCATCGGGGCGCGAGTGGTGTCGTCGGACGAAACCTCGGCCACCAATATCCGCGAGCTGGATTGCACGGGCGTCCAGATTAGCTGCGTGTCGTATCTGGAGCCCGGCACCTTCAAGAATGCCCGCTATCAGGTGCGGCGTCTGCGCAAGCGCATGCCGGGCGTGCCGGTGATGGCGCTGTTCTGGGGTCTGGACGACGACAATTCGCGCTATCTGGACGGTATCGAGGCGACGGAGTGCGATATCGTCACCACCGGCCTCAAGGAAACCGTGCAGCACGTCCTAACCTTCGCCCGCCGCGCCGGCGCGCCTTTCCATAGCGATTACCAGGCGGCCAAGTGAGCAATGCGTCTGACTATGGCGTGCTGTTGACCACGGCGCCGTCGCGCGAGGAAGGCGTTAAAATCGCCAAGCTGCTGATCGACGAAAAGCTGGCGGCCTGTGTGCAACTGCTGCCCATCGAAAGCTTCTATGTCTGGAAGGGCAAGACCCAGAACGAGGCTGAAGTGCTGCTGCTGGCCAAGACCCGCACCGACCTTTTCGAACCCGCCATGACGCGCATCAAGGACGTTCACCCCTATAGCGTGCCAGAAATTGTCGGTACGCAATTCCTGGCAGGGTTCGGACGAAGCTGCCACCCGCTATCGGGCCGCGATCGCCATGAAGCCGGATTTTTCCGAAGCCCGGCTGGCGCTCAGCGCCCTTCTGATCGAAACCGGTCATATGGCAGAGGCTGAAAGCGTCACGCGCGGCGGGCTCGGTCTGGACATGTCGGCGCCTCTCAAAGGCGTGTTGCACAACAACCTGGCGTTGGCGCTGCGGGCGCAGCGCAATGACCGGGCGGCGCTCGAACATTTTCAGCGGGCACAGGCCCTTAACCCCGGAATTCCAAAGCTGGACATGCTGCAGGCCGAAACCCTGCAGGCCCTGAAGCGGCCCGAAGAGGCCATGGTCGTTTTTGAGAAAGCCCTGGCCGCCGATCCCGACGATCCGCGCCTACACCGCGCCTATAACGAATTGCTCTACCGGCTGGACCGGGCCGATGAGGCGCTCAAATCCTATGATCGCGCGCCCCAAAGCCGCGAACTGCTGCTCGACCGAGCCTCATTCCTGGCCCAGGCAAAGCGCGGTGAAGAGGCACATGCCATTTACCGCGATGTTCTGGCCGCCAGTCCGGGAGACATCGTGGCCGCCGCCGGCGCCGCCAACATGCTGGTGATGCTTGAACGCTACGAGGAAGCCTCCGCGGCCTTCGATACGGCGCTGGCGCGCCATACCGATCCCGATCTGTTTTCAGGGGCGGCGGAAGTGGCGCTGCTACGGCTGGATCCGCAAAGAGCTGTCGAACTGTCCCTCAAGGCGCTGGAACTGGACCGGCATCACCAGAATGCTATCGCAAACATGAGCGTGGGCCTTCGGCTGGCGGGCGATGAAATCGAGGAAGCGCTGAACCTGTATGACCAGCTGGTGCAGGTGATCGATCTGGAGCCGCCGCCGGGCTTTTCCAGCATGCGCGACTTCAACGAAGAACTCAGCGCCAGCCTAGACGCGCTGCACCCCCAGCGCCGCACCCATCTCAACCAGACCTTGCGCAGCGGCACCCAGACGCATGGCTTGCTGTTCGGTTCGGGTCAACGGCTGGTAGACATGATCCAGGCGCGCACCAATGAAGCGGTCTCGCGCTATATCGGCGGTCTCAAGACAGACGAAAATCATCCCTTCCTGTCGCGGCACGGACGCGGCTTCCGCTATGCGGGGTCCTGGTCGTCGCGGCTGATGGATTGCGGTTTTCACGTCAATCACATCCATCCGAATGGCTGGATAAGTTCCTGTTACTATGTCGGGGTGCCCGACGCGGTAAAGGACGAAAAAGAAAAACAGGGATGGATCAAGTTCGGCGAATCCGGCTTCACCCAGCTGGGCGACAAGAACCCGCCGCCGCGCCGCACCGTCCAGCCCCAGCCTGGCCGGCTGGTGCTGTTTCCGTCCTATATGTGGCACGGCACGGTGCCGTTCCACGGCCCTACCCCGCGCACCACCATCGCGTTTGACGTTGTGCCTGCCTAGCGCTGAAGTATTCCGATCACCCGGTTGGCAAAGCTGAGACGCTCTGCCATCACGCGGGCGACATAAGCGAGCAGCGCCTGACTGAGAGCGGGATTGTCGCGCTGTAGGGCGTCGAACTCGCTGAGGCGAAGTTCATACAGCAAGCTGGGCCGCTCGGCCTGGATGGTGGCGCTGCGTGGACGCCGCGCGATCAGTCCCATCTCGCCGATGATGGTGCGCCGGCCCAGGCTGCGCAGGCGGACACCGCCCTCGCCTGCAATAACCCCAATCCGTCCTTCCAGTATGAAATGCATGCTGTCGGCGGCATCGCCTTGGCGGGCAATGATCTCGCCGTCCGCGACATCGCGGCGGATACAAACACGGGCCAGCGCCTGGGCATGGCCGGCATCGCCCAGCGCTTCGGCCAGCCAGTCTTCCAGCGAGGCCATGTCGTCGTGCCTGGGCCGGTGTCCCAGGATCACCGCCCGCTCGCAATCTTCCAGCGCATGATCCAGGTCGGCTGTGACGATGACTTCCTCGGTGAGGAATCCCGCAACCTTGAAGGCGCGTTCCAGTTCGGGCGACAGGCCGGTCAGCACCAGCTTGGCCCCCACCTCGTCCGCAGCGTCCTTGATCCGAGAAAAACTGTAGCTGGCCGAGGAATCCAGCCCCGTCACCAGCCGAAAATCGAACAGCAGGAAACGGCATTCTTGGCATGTGGCCAGCAGCTGCTTGACATTTTCGTGCAACCGGCTGGCCGAGCCGAAGAACAGATAGCTCTGCAGGCTCATGCCCTGGATCTCGCCGCCATGCCGGGCGAGCAGTGCCAGGTCGTCAGCACTACGGTCCAGCGAACTGCGATATTCGGTGCCGTCAAAGCCGAACTTGATGACGCTGACCCGGCTGGCGCTGAAGGCAAAGGTGAAACAGCCGATCACTATGCCGATCGCCATGCCAGCGACAAAGCCGAAATTGATGATCATCAGTGCGATCACCAGCAAGGAGAGATATTCCAGCGGCAGCAGGCGGCGCGCCGAACGCACCAGCCAGCGCAGCACCAGACGCCCGCCGGTGGAGAACAGCAGGCCCCCCAGCGCGAATTTTGGCACATAGCCCAGGAAGGCCGGATCGACCACCAGCATGGCAGCCGACAATCCCGCCAGGGTGAAGCCAGACACCCGCCCGGTGGCGCCGATTTCTCGGTTCAGGATTGTGCGGCTCAGGGTCAGGCAGCTAACAAGCCCGCCCAACGCGCCGGTTATCAGGTTGGCTAGGCCCACGACCTTGAGCTCGCGGTCTACGCTGGCCTCGCGCTTGGTGGCGATCTCAATGCCGGTGCCGTTGAGCAGAACGCTGATGGTGGCAACAAACATCACCGCCAGGAATTCACCAGCCAGATGCGGCAGCGCGCCCCACGGAAAGCTCTGCAGTTCGGACAAAGTCCAGGGCGAACTCAGCGCCGCCGCCGGCGATGGATGGAACATCCAGCCATGCGCCTGTGCCTCGCTGACCGGAATGCCCTTGGCCCATAGCAGCAGATGCATAGCGGTGATCGCAACAGCCAGCACGCCAGGCAGGATAAGCACATTGCGCGAGCGCAGCAGCAGAAATTCCAGCACGCACGCCACCGCCGCGCCCGCCGCCAGCTTGGCGGCAGTATCGCTGTTGGCAAACAGCGCCACGCTGCCCAAGTTCAGCCGGTGGTCGGCAATCACCTGCACGGCGCCCAGGATCATCACCACGCCGGTGGCGCCCATGAATCCGCCGATAACCGGATAAGGCACAAAACGCACCAACCGCCCCGCATGGCTGAGCCCCAAGCCGCTCAGCAACAAGCCGGTCGACGCCGTGACCAACGCCATCAGGATAAGGGCCGCGCCAAGCGGATGGCCGGTGGCGCCCATATTCGCCATCAGTCCCGCCACCAGCGCCGCGACCACGGCCGAGGTGGCGTTGTCAGGCCCGCCGATGGCAAAGGGAAAGGAGCTGCGCCAGGCCACAATGGCCGCGCCCACCGCCGCCGACAGGAAGGTCACCGACACGCCTGTCGCCAGGAAAGGCGCCAGAGGCCCGGTGAAAATCAGCGCCGCGAAGGACAGGCAATAGGCGGCGGACAATATCCAGCAGATCGCGCCTGCCGACGCGTCACGCAGGCCCGTGCGAATGCTAATAGCCACCACCATTGAATCACCCTTAGCTAACTTAGCCAACACCGTGGTGTCTTGCGAGCTTGTGTGAAGATTGGCCCCCAGCCCTTTTCAGGCGAGCTTCCGATTCGACCTGATCCAGTCCACCAGGGCAAAAGGGAGTTAATAAATCAGTACGAAGTCGATGCAATCCAGGCACTGATCTAATGACCGCTATGCGCCAAAAGCGGATATTCAATAATCGATCTAAAAAAGACGACCCTGTCTCGCCCAAATCATCACCTAGAATGCCTTTTTGGTCCCGGGGCCGGTCATAGTGACGGCCACTATGGGTGCTATCTTGGCTGCCACTTGGCCCGCCCAAGGTGCTGGTCTTTTCGTGAGTGCCATCGGTAGGGCAAGTCGCCAGATCGCAGCTGTGTGACCCCCTAAACGGCACTCAAGGGGTCATATCTTGCCCACCATTCGCTTCGCTCATAGCAGTACCCCCGGGTTTATATGGGTACGCGTCGCACCGTGCCTTGTTTGGCGCTTGGGCCATACTTTCGTATCATCGTCCGCGGCAAGAGCATTGGCCGGGATGACGCACCAGACCGACAATTGGATCCACTTCGGCACCACGGAGTCGCTCCCTGAGGACCGGCAATTCTCCGCTGGCGCCTTGTCGCTGCATATTTCTGACGGCGCGGTTCGCCGGCTTTGCTGGCACGGCGTCGAAGTTGTTCGCGGTATCGCCTGTCCGATCCGCGATTCCAATTGGGCTACCTGTATCTCGGTGCTGGCCGAGGAAAGCGTCACCGAGACGCCGGCCGGATTTGAAGTTCGGCAGGTCCGGCTGGTCGCGAATGACGCGCTGCGCGTGGAACTAGTTTTCAAGGGCAGTACGGACGGGACTTTTCAGGCAGTTTCGGAAATTTCGGTCTACCGCGAATACATCACCAACCGTGCGGGGTTCACGTTACTGCATCCGCTGCAGCACATTGCTGGAACGCCGCTCAGCGTCGCCCATCCTGACGGTTTGGTTACTGTCTCGGAATTTCCGCTCTTGATTTCCCCGCACCAGGTGGCGGCCGGCATTTCTGCCTTGCGTCATGTGGTAAATGGAATCGACGTGGACATTACTTTCCACGGCGAGATTTTCGAAATGGAGGACCAGCGCAACTGGAGCGATGCATCTTTCAAGACCTATTGCCGGCCTTTGTCGCTTCCGCGGCCGTATCGGCTGAATGCCGGAGAAATTCATCTCCAGGAAATCGCGATACGCTTTCAGGGCACGCCCGCAAAATCGCCGGGCGCCTCTGCCTCGACCGGCGCTGTTCTGGAATGGCGGGATGGCGCGGGGACCGTTCCACGGCTGGCTGTGGCCATAGAAGATGGCACGCTTCCGGGTTCCTGCGCCCGAGGCCTTTACCGCCTGCTGAAGCCAGCCATCCTTCAATTGCGCGTGACGCCCCAAACCGCCGCTGCCGTTTGCGAAAGCGCAAAAGAGCTGACGGCTGCCAGCCTGGCCGAGATCGAGCTGGAAATCGTGGTGCCGTCCACGGATGACCCTCAGAGGGCGCTGGCGCGTGTCGCAGCGGATTGCAAAAAGGCGCCCCTTGCCGTTGCGCGTGTCCTGGCACTTCCGGAAAGCTATCTGCAATGCTACCAGCCGGGCGGTCCATGGCCGGCAGGTCCAACGCCGCGGGATCTTTTGCCGCATGCCCGCGCCGCATTCTCCGATGCCGGGATCGGAAGCGGGGTGCTGACCTATTTTCCGGAACTCA
Organism: Alphaproteobacteria bacterium; assembly: GCA_026400305.1. Taxonomy (GTDB): domain Bacteria; phylum Pseudomonadota; class Alphaproteobacteria; order Micropepsales; family Micropepsaceae; genus Rhizomicrobium. The sequence continues at coordinate 15,051 of JAPLPI010000195.1, forward strand.
ATCGCTGCCGTCCGGGCCCATGCGATTACGTCACCCATGGCGCGACGGCGATTACGCAGTCGGCGGACGATCACACGGTCATTGAGAACCTGGAGGGTCTTTCGCACGTCTTGAAAAGCGGACGGGCATTGGCGGGAGAGCGGGACTATCGCCTGGGCCTGGTGGCCATCGGCATGCGCTCCAACCCTTACGGCTCCGGCATCGTCGAGAATGTCCGGCAAAACCGGGTTTCAATGGCGGGAGCCGATCCCAGGCAGCGTGGTCTCTTTGCCGCCGCATGGGCCGTGGGCGCAGTCGCCGCCACCGAAGGGCACGGTGTATCGTCCATGGCACTGTCGGCGTTGGTCGGGCCTTTTGGAGCAATATATCGGCGGGAAGCTTGG
>JAPLPI010000037.1 GCA_026400305.1 Alphaproteobacteria bacterium
ATAGACCGCGCCCGCACGCACCGCCGCTTCGATGGCGTCGGGGCTCGTGAGGCCGCAGATTTTGACCGTGATGGGCATGATTCCGGGCTGTATGGGCTCGGGCAGCGCCAAAATCAAGCAAACGCGGTTAAACCGCTGAAATGCCCAAGCTTTCGGCAATGTCCCGGGCCGCCTGGGCCGGGTCCGCGGCCCCGGTAATCGGCCGGCCGATCACAAGCCGGCTGGCGCCGGCCGCGATCGCCTCGGCTGGGCCCATCACGCGCTTCTGGTCACCCACATCGCTGCCGGCCGGACGGATGCCCGGCACCACCAGCGAGAAGTCCGGACCCAACTCCTTGCGCAACTGCACGATCTCATGCGCTGAACACACCACGCCATCCAGGCCGCATTGCTGGGTCAGCGACGCCAGGCGCAGCACCTGTTCGCCCACCGGGGGTGTCAGGCCGACGCTGGGCAGGTCTTCATCCGACAGGCTGGTCAGCATGGTGACGGCGATCAGCTGGGTGGACGGCGAAACCGACTTCACCGCATCCAGCGCGGCACGCATCATCGCCGCCCCGCCCTGGGCATGGACGTTGAGGATGGAAACACCCAGCACCGCAGCGGCGCGCGCCGCGCCCGCCACGGTGTTGGGAATGTCGTGGTATTTCAGGTCCAGGAAGACCGGGAGCCCCATGTCCAGAAACGGGCGCACGCCTTCCGGTCCGTGGGCGTTAAAGAACTCCAGGCCCAGCTTCAGGCCTCCGACAGAGCCGCGCACACGCTCCGCTAACTGGCGGGCATAGTCGGGATCAGTGGTATCGAGAGCTACAAAAACCGGATTCGCTGTCACGTTTCCGGCGTACCGCCATTCAGGCGCTCGCGCAATTCCTTGCCGGTGCGGAAGAAAGGCGCACGCTTCTGGCCAACCGAAACCGGTTCACCGGTGCGCGGATTGCGGCCCAAGCGGCTGGGACGAACCTTCACGCTGAAGGCGCCAAACCCACGAAGTTCAACGCGATGGCCGTCAGCCAGCGCCTTGCTGATGGAATCCAGCACGGTCGTCACGATGCGTTCCACATCGCGGTGATACAGATGCGGATAACGAGCGGTAAGCCGCGCAACCAATTCTGACTTGATCATCCCCAGCCCCTTTGAGGGACACTCCACGAGAGTTTTTCCCCGCGGCTGGGGATAACCTGTCACGGCAGGTTCCTGCCCGTCAACGGGAAGCTTATGAAAAATCAGACTTTTTCGCTTCAGCTCCCCGATTTTCGTCCGTAGTCGATGCATTTGGGCCTCTACTGCCGCCCTTTAAGCGGCTTGCGCGGATTTGGGGGCCAAGGGAAAGTCCTCCCTAACCAATAAAGTACGGGGAGTGGGACATGAGAATTCGCCATTTTGCCTTGGCAGCCGGCTTGATTCTGGTAGCCGTTTCGGGGGCCCAATCAGCGCCGCGCGAAACCTGGATCGGCACCTGGGGCTTTGTGCCGACACCCCTGCCGCCCGGCTTCAGCCAACCCGTCCCGGTCACCGCGCCCACCCCCGTGCCGCTGTCCGCCAGCCTGCCGGCCCAGCCGCCGGCACCGCCGCCCACCGCACCACTGCTGGACAATCCCGGCAACCTGCCTGTTGTGACCCTGGACGCCGATCCTTCCAACCTGACCATGCGCCAGCTGGTGCGCGTTTCGGTGGCGGGCAAGCGACTGCGCATTCGCATCAGCAATGAAGGTGGCAGCGATGCGCTGGTGCTGGGCACCGTGAATGTCGGCGCCGCCGGTCCCGACGGCACCGTGCTGCCGGGCAGCGATCGTACCGTGACCTTTGACGGGAAGAATGGCGTCGTGGTTCCGGCCGGTGCACCCGTCCTGTCCGACGCCATCGATCTGAAAACCGAGGCCCTGGAAAAGCTGCTGATCTCCATCCATGTGCCGGGCGCCCTTTCGCGCGGCGGACACAGCCTGTTCCAGTATGCCGCAGGCACGCCCGGTGACTACACCGCCATGGCCACGCTGCCGGGTGCGCGCATCATGCGCCTGCCCGCGCTGGTGACGCAGGTCGAAACCGACGCGGTCCGTGCTGACAGCGTGGTGGTGACCTTAGGCGATTCCATCACCGAGGGCGCGGCCTCCACCAACAACGCCTTCCGCGGCTGGCCCGACCGGCTGGCCGAACGCCTGGCCGCCGCCAAAAGCAAATGGTCGGTGGTCAATGCCGGCATCGGCGGCAACCGCCTGCTGCGCACTGGCACCGGCCCCGGCGCGCTGGCGCGGCTGGACCGCGACGTGCTCGGCGTGGCGGGCGTGAAGGCGGTGATCCTGCTGGAAGGCATCAACGATATCGGCCGCGGCTTCACGCCTTCCGGTCCGCAGGAGCCGGTGACCCTGGAAGCCCTGATCGCAGCCGACAAGCAGTTCATCGCCCGCTGCCATGCCCATGGCGTCAAGGTCTATGGCGCACTGCTGACACCGTATGGCGGCGCGGGCTATTCCGCGCCCAAGGGCGAAGAAGTGCGCACCGGCCTGAACAACTGGATCAGGACCAGCGGCGCCTTTGACGGGTTGATCGATTTCGCCACCGCCACCGCCGATCCGGCCAATCCCCTCACCTTCCGCAGCGATTACAATCTGCGCGACAAGCTGCATCCCAACGATGCCGGCTATGAGGCGATGGGCAAGGCCATCGACCTGAACCTGTTCAAGTAATGTCGCACGATCCTGCACTGGAGGCGCATGAGCATACCGAACATGCCGAGCACGCCGCCCATGCGCGCGATCCGTTCATCGCCAAAGTCTCCATCACCGTCGCCGTTCTGGCGGTGATGGCGGCGGCGGCGGGCTCGCTGGAAACGGTGGAAGGCGGCCGCGCCATCACCGAATCCAGCGAGGCGGTGCTGGCCCAGGACAAGGCCACAGACAGCTGGAACGAGTACCAGGCCGACAGTCTGAAACGGCACATGTACGAGATCGCGCTGGCGGGCGGCGGCGCCAAGGCCGAGGAGTATCGCGGCGAGATCGAAAAGGACCGCGAGGGCCAGACCAAAGCGCGCGCGAAGGCGGAAGACGCGGAAAAGGACCGCGACCTGCGCCTGCGCGAAAGCGCCAAGCATGAACAGCGCCATCACTGGCTGACCGGCGCCGCCACTCTGATCGAGATCGGCATCGCGCTGTCCACCGTGGCGATCATCACCAGCCGGCGGACTTTCTGGTTTTCGGCGATGGGACTGGGCGCAGTGGGCGCGAGCCTGTTCGCCTTCGCTTATTTGAACACTTTTTAAAGCGCTCCGGCTCGCGCCTGCGCTCTAGGCGACGGCAACCGCGATATCGCCCTGCTGCATCAGCACGCTGGCGGTATCGAACATGCCCTGGTGCTCGATGATCTTGCCGCCTTTCACCGTCCAGTGGATCGCGATGTCAGAGGTGACATACTTGCCGCTGGTGCGATGCAGGGCTTTGACCTCGAACAGGCCCCAGATCTCGTCACCCTTGGCGGTGATGGTTATGGGTTCAAAGCGCGCAAAACTGTAACGCGAGAACAGCAGCGCGGTATATTCCTTCATCCCCGCCAGGCCGCGATGGATTCCGCCGAAGCGGAAGAATTCGGGCGGCGCGGTCGCCTTCCACACCACATCGGGGCTCAGGGAATCGAACAAGGGCTGCAAGTCGCTCTTCTGGAATGCGGCGATCACCGACAACATCAAGTTGCGGTTGGTATGTTCCTGAGTCATCAAAAGTCTGCCTTACGAGACGGACAAAATGTCCGCCGGTTGGAAATCGGGTGAAAAAGGCGGCTCTGCGCACGAATCGCTATCGCAGCCGCGTAAAAATCGAGCCGTGGTTACAGGCCCAAAGCAACAAGGTCAAAGAATGGCAGCCGCCACGATGACCTATGGCGGCGACATGTCATCTGGCATGTCGCCGCTTATCAAATGTGGCGACAAAGCGGCACAAAGCTCAGTGCGCGTTGGCCTCGGCGACCGCGTCACGCACGGTCTTCTGGATGGTGTTGATGTCGTTCTGGACGTTGTCGACATAATCCTTCATGCAAATATTCATCGCGGCGACCTTCTGATTGAAGACGCGCACTTTCATATTGTAGGTGTTCATCGCATCCGGATTGTTGCCCGGCTGAACCGGCGCCTTGCCGACCGGCTCGCACTTGGGCCTGGGATAGAAATCTGGCGTCATGTTGGTACCGCCCGTCGAAAGCGGCTGGGCGGCAGCCGGAGCCGCCAGCAGCGCGAAAATCAAAACCGGGAAACGAAGGCGCATGTTTGTTCTCCTACCCTTATAGTAGGAGAAACCGGTTGCGAAACAACACAAGCCTTTGCCGCGCCGCACCATGCTTCCCGCATGAAAGGCGCGACATAATGTATACAAAACTTGCCGTCCGGCAGCCCGCCTCTTACGGTCTGGGCAATCACAAATTGCCCGGGGAAAAACAAGTATGATCAATCGCAGACATATGCTGGCCACCGCGTCGGTGCTTGCCCTGTTGGGTCCCTCGCTCGCGCAGGCGCAAGGCGCCGCGCCGGCGGAAACTGACTGGCGCAGCTACGCCAACGATCTTTCCAGCACCCGCTATTCCCCGCTGGACCAGATCAACGCCGCCAACTTCAACCAGCTGGAGCTGGCCTGGAAGTTCAGCACCAATTCCCTGGGGCCGCGCCCCGATGCCGACTACCAGTCCACCCCGCTGGTGGTGAAGGGCCGCATCTATGTCACCGCCGGTTTCCGCCGCGACGTGGTGTGCCTGGATGCCGGCACCGGCGAGCTTCTGTGGATGCACACCCATGACGAAGGCCAGCGCATCGGTTCGCGCGGCGGCCCGGGCCTTGGTGTCGGTTACTGGACCGACGGCACCGCCGAACGCATCATCTATGTGACGCGCGGCTACACCATGCTCTCGCTGGATGCGAAGACTGGCATCCCTGATCCGAACTTCGGCCAAGGCGGTTCGATCGACCTGCGCCAGAATAACGACCAGGAGATGGATCCCGACAAGGGCGTCATCGGCCTGCATGCCCCGCCGTTCGTGGTGCGCAACACGATTGTGGTCGGCGCGGCTCCCACCGCTTCCTCCAAGGGCTATGTGCGCGGCTTCGACGTGAAGACGGGCCAGCGCAAATGGATTTTCCACACCGTCCCCAACAAGGGCGAATTTGGCTACGAAACCTGGACCACGCCGGGCCAGGCGGAAGCGGCCGGCAACATGGGCGTATGGGCGCCGATGTCGGCCGATCCAGACCTGGGCCTAGTCTATGTCGGCGTGGAATCGCCGCCCACCGATCTTCTGGGCGTCAGCCGTACCGGACCGCATCTGTTCGCCGAAAGCCTGGTGGCGCTCGACATCGAAACGGGCGTGCGCAAGTGGCACTACCAGATGATCCATCACGGCATCTGGGACCGCGACGTGTCATGTGCCGGCGTGATTTGCGACATCCCGCACAAGGGTAAGATCATAAAGGCGATCGCCCAGCCCACCAAGCAGGGTTTTGTCTATGTGCTGGACCGCACCAACGGCAAGCCGGTATGGCCGATCCCGGAAAAGCCGGTTCCAAAGGGCGATGTGCCGGGCGAATGGTATTCGCCGACCCAGCCCATCCCCAGCGCACCGCCGCCTTTCGCCAAGCAGGGCATGACGGTCAACGACCTGGTGGACTGGACACCGCAGATCAAGGCGCGGGCGCTTGAGATCGCCAGCCACTATCACATTGGCGGCCTCTACTATCCGCCGCCACTGGTGAATGATAAGATCTTCGTCATGCTCAATCTTCCGGGCCTGCAGGGCGGCATCAACTGGCCGGGCGCATCCTATGATCCGGAAACCCACATGCTCTATCTGTTCGCCAAGAACCAGATCGAGGCGACGGGCGTGATGAGGACGCCGGACGGCAAGGTGGTTCAGCGCGGCGGCCAGCCGGCGGCCGGCAGCGCCGACGCCAATGGCGGCGCCTTTGGCGGTGACGCCAGTGTCACGGGCGAGGTGGGACCGGGCCGCGGCTCGGTCGGCAAGGATGGCCTTACCGATCCCATCGTGGGCATTCCCCTGATGAAGCCGCCCTATGGCACCATCACCGCCATCGACCTGGGCAAAGGCACCATGGCCTGGCAGATCGTGCATGGCGAAACTCCCGATCACATCAATAACCACCGGCTGCTCAAGGGCGTCACCATCCCGCGCACCGGTCAGACCGGCATCCTGGGCACCTTGACCACCAAGACGCTGGTGATCTGCGGCGATTGCGGGTTGTTCACCGACGATAAGGGCCGCAAGGGCGCGCGCCTGCGCGCCTATGACAAGCTGACGGGCGAGGAAAAGGGTGCGGTGTTCATGGACAAGGTGCAGACCGGCGCCACCATGACCTACATGCACCAGGGCAAGCAGTATCTTGTCTGTGCCCAGGGCGGCTCGTTCGGCGCCGATCTTGTCGCCTATCGCCTGCCCGGCACAGCCCTGGCGGGCGTGCGGGCCGAAGAACGCTAAGCGATCTTTCGCCTGAGAAAACGGGGGCCGGTGGCAACACCGGCCCTTTTCTTTTGCGCTTGCGAAATATTCTTTCTGTAGGCGGGCGCTGAAATCCGTAGCAGGATCAGCGCAACCAAAACCCCGGGGGACCGACATGTTCACACGCCGTCATTTCATCGTCACCAGCAGCGCCTTGGCCGCAACACCGGCAATGGCGGCACTGGATCCCAAAGATGCCGACATTAAGTTCGGCACCACCGGCTCGATCTTCGGCGTTTGGAACAAGAATGGCGACATGATCAAATCCGAGAACATGCGCATGATGCTGATGGACATCAAGCATTACGGGCTGGAAGGCTTCGAGCCCTACTCCGACCAGGCCGCGCCCTGGTACAACAAGCCGCAGGAACTGAAGAAGCTGGCCAAGGAGATCGGCGTCGAGATCGCCAGCGTCGGCGATCTACCGATCAAGCCTGGCACACCGCCGGCGCCCAAGCCCGCGCCCGGCGCGGCTCCCAACTATGCCTGGCTGGGCGGCGAGGGAAAAAAGAAACTGATCGCCGACATGGAAGCCTGCGCTCGCGATTTCCTACAGCCTTTGGGTGTCGATCACTGGAAGAACAATATGGGTCCGCGCCCGCCGGGCGGCCCCAGCAAGGACCAGCTCAAGGACCTAGCGGATACGGCCAACGAGATCGGGATGCGCACCAAGAAGCATGGCGTGCGCCTGTCGCTGCATCCGCACATGTGGGGGCCGATGGAGCGCGAAGGCGACTTCCGCTTTGTGATGGAACACACCGATCCCAATTACGTCTATCTGATCATGGACACCGGTCATAACGTGCTTGGCGGCATGGACACGGTGAAGATCAGTGACGAGTTCTTCACGCGCATCACCGAATTCCACCTGAAGGACACCTTCCCGCAATACCGCGGCAACAAGGGTGGAACGACGCCGGCCGATCACAAGAAGAAGAGCGTATATGCCTCGGTCGGCCAGGGCGGCGGCGTGGATTTCCCGGGCATCTTCGCCGTCATGCGCAAGAAGCATTTCAAGGGCTGGGCGGTGTTCGATATCGACGCGCCGCGCCTGGGCGACGGCACCGGCAGCGTGGACGACAATATCGCGGCCAGCATCAACTATATGCGCACCAAGCTGGGCGTGAACCTGCCGCCGGCCACCGGCAAGGGCGGCCTGTTCACCGAGGCCAGCGGTTAAGGGGCGCGCAAAAACAGCCCGATCGTCAGGGCGATGCCGATCAGCACGGCAGCGGCGCGAAGAACATTTTGATTGACCCGGCTGGCCAAAGCCGATGCCGCCACCGAAATAGCCGCCATAAACGGCAATGCAGAACTGCGCCAGGCCGGCGCCAACGGCGCCCAGCATCGGCGGACGATCCGCCTTGCGCGGCACGAAGCTGCCATAGGCGAACAGGCTGGTGGCGAACAGTACGAGCCAGGGCACCAGCGCCTTGAAGATGCTGGACGGCGTTTCCAGCACCAGGATGGCGCCCAGGATGCCCCCCGCCAGCGAGATGCCCACCAGCGCCTTGAACGGCAGGCCCCCTGCGCCGGAGACATGGCCGCGCCCGCCCCAGCAGGAGGTGATCTGGCCGGGAAACAGCGCCACGGTGGAGGTGATGTTGGCCGACAGCGCAGTCATGCCGGTGAACATCAGCGCCGGCAGCATCAGGAAGGTGCCCCCGCCCGCGAGCGCGTTCTGGATGCCCGCCCATACCGAGACGGCAAAGAGGATGATGAGAGCCGTTGTCATGGCTTTCGCCATGCCATGGCTTCAGCCGAAGGTAAAGGCGAAGGCCTGCAACCCAGGGTCCAGGAATTGGATGGTGAAGGTATGGTCGCCGGACGCCTTCCCGCGCACCAACTGATAGAGCCGCTGGCTAGTGATCGTGCCATTGCCGCCGGCATCGGTGTCCATGCCATGGGCATCCCCCGGGGGCTGGCCGTCCAGGGTGACCTTGAAGCGCACGGACTTGTTGTCGGCACCCAGCCCCAGCACCAGGTGCAGGTCGCGGGCATGGAAGCGGAAGGTGATCTTGCCGCCAGCCGCCGCCAAGGATGAGCTTTCCTCGCCGATGATCCAGCGTCCGCTCAGGGCCCACTGGTCGGGCTGCAAGGGATAAGGCGTGTCATACATCGCCGCCTTGTCGGGATGCGGCGCTCCGGAGGCGAAATTGGCGCCCCTGCCATAACCGACATAGGTTTCCGGCGAGATGGCGCTGTCCAGCGGCGCGGCCGCGGCCTGCACGCCCTGGGCCCTGGGATCGACGATGCCGCCGGGGATGTCGCTGCGTCCTGCTTCGCGCAGCAGCTGCTGGATGACGCGCTCGGACTGGTCATAATCGCCTTCGCCGAAATGGTGATGGCGGATGCGGCCCTGGACATCGATGAAATAATGCGCCGGCCAATATTGATTTTTGAAGGCCTGCCAGATCGCCAGATTGTTATCCAGCGCCACCGGATAGGTAACACTCAGATCCTTCACAGCCTGCTTGACGTTGGCGGGCACTTTCTCGAAGGCAAATTCCGGCGCATGCACGCCGATCACCACCAGCCCGGCGTCCTTGTACTTCGCGGCCCAGGCGTTGGTGTAGGGCAGCGCGCGCAGGCAGTTGATGCAGGAATAGGTCCAGAAATCCACCAGCACCACCTTGCCGCGCAGCTGGGCGCGGGTCAGCGGCGGCGAGTTCAGCCATTCCACCGCGCCGTTCAGCTCCGGCATGGTGCCCTCCGTAGGAAGATTGCTGCCGGCGACGGTGGTATTTTCCGTCTTGCGGCCCAGGCCGACTTTTTCTAGCAGCGATTGCTCCACCCCGGTGGTGCGGGTCAGCGACAATCGGGTGAGAAGGCCGGTATCGAGACCCAGCACGATGGCGGCGACACCCGCCAGCACCAGCACGCCCAGCACGCGGCGGATCCATTCGCCCGCACCAAAGGATTGCTTCATGGCTTCGAACAGCTTGCCGCCGATCAGCAAGGCGGCGGCCAACGAGGTGGCCGCACCGGAAGCATAGAAGAGCAGCAGGAGCGTGGTGGATGCGCTGGCGCCCTTGATGGCGGCGCCGGTCAGCTTCATTGGCCTGGTTGGAAAGACGCGAGCCCAGCGCCACCAGCGGCCGTGTCAGCCTGTCGGCCAGGGACGGCAGTAAAAGCGTGAGACCAAACAGGGTCAACAGCACAATGGCGGCGATGCGGCCCCATTGATTGGCATGCACCGCCCAGCCCCCCCCCAGGGTTGCCAGGGTGGCGATGACGGAAAAGGTCACGGCCATGCCCAGCAGCAGCGGCAGTCCGGAGCGCACAAAGGGCTGATCTGAGCGCGCGAACACGAACGGCAGCACCGGCAGGATGCAGGGGCTGAGAATGGTCAGCACGCCGCCCAGATAGGACAACAGGAACAGGAACAGGATCATGACGTTCAACTCCCGCACGGCTTCTAGCACGTCTGCAGGGAGTTCGCTGGCAAGGCGCCGCGGTTACAGCCGCTCAGGCATTGGCGTGGAGATCGTCGGCCAGGGTCGCCACGGCGGGATCATCGGCGGGGACGGGGACCACCTTGTCGGGCACCTTGCCGTCCTTACCACTACGCGGGATTTTCGCCGAACGCTCCATGTGGGACTGGCTGCGGCGGAAACCGCGGGCGCGGTGGCGGCTCAGCATATCCTCCATGAAAGCGACATAGCGGATAATGAATTTCGCCAACGCATGCAGCTTTCTCGTTTCTACCAGCGCGCAGCCATTGCCATAGCTCTGGACCTTGCACTGGCCGCGCTCGCATTCGATGCCGCAGCCGCCGGACATGCGCTGGTCATGGCTCCTTTCCAGTCAACAGTCGGCCAGATCCGGATCGCGGCGCAGCGCCGCTTCCACATCTTCAACCGTCAGGGCCTGGGGCTGGTCCTGATAGCCGGTGGCGAGCAGACGGCGGGCGGTGGATTCGTCGCCCTGTTCATAGAGCTCTGGAACGGCGCTGATGGTTTCAGCAAGGGTCATGGGACACCGGATGTTTTGCGGGACTGATTATCCAATGCGGTTGCTGCCCTGCGGTTTCACCTGCCTTTGAAATGCCTCTAAAATATCCGGCAAATGCCGCTTAATCCGGGGGCCGCCATGCCGCATTTGCAGACCGGAGCGAACGCGGAACCTGATATAGTCGCCTCGACTCGGGGATTTCATGTCACCGCAACTTTCCTGGCGCGACGCATTGCTGGCGATGGCGATCGTGTTCGTCTGGGGCACCAATTTCGTGGTGATCCGGCTAGGGCTGAACGCCTTGCCGCCCTTGTTCTTCGCAACCCTGCGATTCCTCTTTGTCTTCGTGCCCATGGCTCTCTTCCTGAAGAAGCCCAACGTGCCGTGGTCGAACCTCGCCATTTATGGCGTGGCCATCGGCCTGTTCCAGTTCGGCATCCTGTTCATCGCCATGCATGGCCGCATCTCGCCGGGATTGGCCTCGCTGGTGGTGCAGATGCATGTCTTCTTCACCATCGGGCTTTCCATGCTGCGCACCGGCGAGCGGATCAGGCCGCACCAGATGGCGGCCTTCGCCCTGGCGCTGGCGGGCATGGGCGTGATCGCCAGTCATAACGGCGACGGCGCGACCCTGGCCGGGGTGGCGCTGGTATTGGTGGCGGCGATGGGCTGGGCCTTCGGCAACCAGGCCAGCCGCGAGGCAGGCAAGGTCAACATGCTGGCCTATGTGGTATGGGCGGCGCTGTTCGCGGTGCCGCCGCTGCTGACCTTGTCCTTGTTGCTGGAAGGACCTGCCGCGATCCTGAGTGGCATCGGCCAGGCCACCCCGGTCACCTGGGCCGCGGTCATCTGGCAATCGGTTGGCAACACCATGTTTGGCTATGCCTGCTGGGCCTGGCTGTTGTCGCGCTATCCCGCCGCCACGGTGGCGCCCATGTCGCTGCTGGTGCCAGTGTTCGGCTTCGGCGCCAGCGCCGTCATCCTGCACGAACCCCTGCCGCTGTGGAAAATCGGCGCCACCTTGCTGATCATGGCCGGGCTGGCGGTGAACCTGTTGTGGCGGCCGCGCAAGAGCGCCATCTGCGGCGGGGCGGCATGACATCTCACAAAACCGCGGCGCACCTGTCCACGCGTGACCTGGCGCTAGGCGTGCTGGTCATGTTCATCTGGGGCAGCAACTTCGTGGTGGTGCGCTGGGGCCTGGGTATGTTGCCGCCGCTGCTGATGGCGGCTATCCGTTTCGGCCTGACCCTGTTTCCGGCCATCCTGTTCTTCAAGAAGCCCAACGTCTCCTGGGGCAGCCTGGCGCTTTATGGCTTCAGCGTGGGCGCGGGCCAGTTCGGGCTTCTCTATATCGCCATGAACGGCTTTATCTCGCCCGGCGTCGCGTCGGTGGTGATGCAGACGCAGGTCTTCTTCACCATCGCGGTGGCGGCCCAGCGTACCGGCGAGAGGCCGTGCCTGAACCACCTGCTGGGGCTGGTCCCGGCCATCGCCGGCATCGCCGTGATCCTGGCGCACAATGGCCATGACATTACCCCCACGGGGCTGGCGCTGACCCTGGGGGGCGCCATGTGCTGGGCGATCAGCAACCAGACCACCCGCGAAGCATCGCGCGCTGCCGCCGCCAGAGGCACGCCGATGAACCCGGTGGCCTATGTGGTGTGGGCCAGCCTGTTCGCCATGCCCGGCCTCCTGGCCGCATCGGTGCTACTGGAAGGTCCGCCCCGCATCCTGCACGACGTGGCCAACGCCAGAGGGATCATCTGGCCGACCCTGGTGTGGCAGAGCGCGGCCAATACCCTGTTCGGCTACACCATGTGGGCCTGGCTCTTGTCACGCTATCCCGCCGGCACGGTAGCGCCGCTGTCCCTGCTGGTGCCGGTATTCGGTATGGGCGCTTCTGCGCTGGTGTTCTCGGCGAAGCGAGTTAGCTATCCGACCGCACAGGCCCACCTCCCCCTTCTTGCGAAGCAAGGCAAGGGGGAGGTGGTTTCAGCGTGCGCAGGCGACCGAAGGGAGCCAAGCGGAAGCTGAAACCGGAGGGAGTTGAATTATTTGTGCGTTTTCAAGGCGATGAAACGGATACGCTTGCCCGCCGGGACCAGCATCTGGTGCGGCGTGCCGGCCGGCACAAAGAAGTAGTCGCCGGCCCGCATGGTCGCGGTGGCACCGCGCTTGATGGAGGTGCCGCGCTTTTCGCCCGGGGCGGTATCCCTGGCGTCCACCTGGGTGCCGCCAGTGACGAAATTGGCCTCGCCTTCCTGGACGAAGATATTGTCGTTCCAGTCGGCATGGACTTCGGCCTGGCCGTCCTTGTCACGGATGGTGTTGATGATCTGGTAGCCGTCATGCTTGGACAGCAGGATCTGGGAATAGAAGGCCCCCGGGGTCATGCCCTTTTTCATGGTCGCTTCCAGCTCCTGGCCAGTGACGTGGCGCACGGTCTTTTCCGGCGACAGATTTTCGACGGCGGTGAACGGGGTCTTGGCGGCGGTCTGGGCCAAAGCGGGGATGGCGGCCAGAACGGCCATAGCGATCAGAATACGCATGCGAGAACTCCTTTGGGGCTTCAGACCCGTTGCTTGAAGATCAGGTAGGTAAAGGTGTGGCCCGGCGTGGCCGTGAAGATGTGCGGCATGCCGGGCGGGATCACCAGCCGGTCGCCAGGCTTCAGGATCTGGAATTTGCCGCCCACCAGCTTGCCGCCGCGGATTTCGCCCAGGCCGGAATCGGTGCCGCCTTCCTGGGTGCCGCCATAGGTGATGGAGCCTTCGCCCTCCAGCACATGGATATAATCGTACCAGTGGTTATGGGCCTCGGCGTTGGTGTTGATGACCCGTGTGACATATTCGATGAAGTAGTTTTCGTGATCGATCACGATCTTGGACTGGGGCTTGCCGTCGGTGCGGTGGGTCATCGCCGCCACATCGGCCGCCGGCTGGTAGACAAATGCGTCAAAGCTGGTGGTGTGCGGCGCACCAGGCGCGGGCGCGCCCTGAGGCTGGGCCGAAGAAGCCAGAGGTAAAGCCGCCAGCGCAGCCACGATCAGAAGGCGATGAAAGGTCATGAGCGTCCCCCCTTGTTATATTTTGGAGAACTCTAGCCGGGCCCTGAACAAAAGGAAGGGCCCAAAAGAAAGAGGCGCCGCCCAGGGGGGCAGCGCCTCTGACCGGATACAAGTCAAAACTACTTATTTTTGGTCTTCTTCTTGGCCTTCTTGACAAACTTCTTGGCAGCCTTCTTGGCCTTTTTCACAACCTTCTTGGCGGCCTTCACGACCTTGGCCTTCTTGGCCTTCTTCTTCTTGACCGGTGCACGGGCCCCACTGAACAGACCCGCAACTGCGGCTTCCAGTTCGGCGGCGCGCTTGGCCAGCTTGCTCTTCTTCTTTGCCAAAACTCAACTCCTCATCAGTGATGTGGATGAATTGCTAGAGTGATTCTGAAAAACCCCCAACATTTGTCTGTATGCTTCAGCGCCCATTGAATTCACGGCGGCCAAAAAAAAAGGGCGCGGATTGCTCCGCGCCCTTTTTTGTTACGATGCCGGTAAGGACTATTCCTCGTCCTCATCGGCCGCAGCAGCACCCTTCTTCTTGGGGGTCTTCTTCTTGAGGGCCGCGCCCAGGATATCGCCAAGGCTGGCGCCCGAGTCCGAGGACCCAAACTGCGCCACGGCTTCCTTCTCTTCCGTGATTTCGCGGGCCTTGATGGACAGGCTAACCTTGCGGCTGGCCTTGTCGATGCTGGTCACCAGCGCGTCGACCTTGTCGCCCTTGCCGAAGCGTTCCGGACGCTGGTCGTTGCGATCGCGGGCCAGGTCGGCACGGCGGATGAAGGCGCGCACGCCTCCTTCGATTTCCACTTCGATGCCGCCGTCATTCACTTCCGTGACCGAGCCGGTAACGACCGCCCCCTTGCGCAAGGCGCCGCCCGAGGCGCCGGCCTTTTCGATCGGGTCGTTCTCGAGCTGCTTGATGCCGAGCGAGACGCGCTCCTTCTCGATATCGATATCCAAGACCTTGGCCTTCAAGACCTGGCCCTTTTCATAGGTCTTGATGGCTTCCTCGCCCGGGGTGGACCAGGACAGGTCCGACAGATGGACCATGCCGTCGATATCCGAATCCAGGCCGATGAACAGCCCGAACTCGGTGATCGACTTGATCTCGCCCTCGATGGTGCTGCCCGCCGGATGGTTGGCGGTGAAGGAGTTCCAGGGATTTTCCTGGGTCTGCTTCAGGCCAAGGCTGATGCGGCGCTTGTTGGAATCCACTTCCAGCACGGCGACGTCCACATCCGTGCCGGGGGTGACCAGCTTGGAGGGAGCCATGTTCTTCTTGACCCAGGACATTTCCGAAACATGGACCAGGCCTTCGACGCCCGGTTCCAGCTCCACAAAGGCGCCGTAATCGGTGACGTTGGTGACCTTGCCCTTGAACTGCACGCCCACCGGATACTTGACGGCGACGCCTTCCCAGGGATCGGTCTGCAGCTGCTTCATGCCCAGGCTGATGCGCTGGGTTTCGTGGTTGATCTTGATGATCTGCACGGTGACGGTCTGGCCCACCGACAGCACTTCGGTCGGGTGGGAGACGCGGCGCCAGGCGATGTCGGTAACGTGCAACAAGCCGTCCACGCCACCCAGGTCCACGAAGGCGCCATAGTCGGTGATGTTCTTGACCACGCCTTCGACGATCTGCTTTTCCTGCAGCGAAGCCACCAGCGAGGTGCGTTCCTCGGCGCGGCGCTCTTCCAGGACGGCACGGCGCGACACCACGATATTGCCGCGGCGGCGGTCCATCTTCAGGATCTGGAACAGCTGCGGCTGGTTCATAAGCGGGCCGACATCGCGCATTGGGCGCACGTCAACCTGCGAGCCCGGCAGGAAGGCGACGGCGCCGTCGAGATCGACGGTGAAGCCGCCCTTGACGCGGCCGAAGATCACGCCGGTGACACGGGTGACATCGTTGAAGGCCTTTTCCAGCTTGACCCAGCTTTCTTCGCGGCGGGCCTTGTCACGGGACAGGACAGCTTCACCGAGCGCGTTCTCGACACGTTCCAGGTAAACTTCCACCGTGTCGCCCACCTTGATGTCGGCGGGGATGCCCGGCATGGCGAATTCTTTGAGGGAGATGCGGCCTTCGGTCTTCAGGCCGACGTCCACCATGGCGAAGTCGTTTTCAATGGCGACGATTGTGCCCTTGATGACCTGGCCTTCCTTGGGAGACTGGGTTTCGAAGCTTTGCTCCAGCATCGCGGCGAAATCTTCGCGCGAAGGCGTGGACATGGATTCAACGGTACGGTCTTTGGTTGCGGCACGAGCCATTCGGGTAAGTTCCTGTACGTCATGCATGCCAATCCGCCTTCGCGCATTGCGCTTCGGCGTGACGGACTTCCCGGGCGGGATGCCCAAGATGGGGGTTTGGAAAAGTAAGCGGGATGCCCTTTAGGCCGCCGGGCCTCCTTAGCCCCTGTGGCGGTCCTTGAGCGCGCCGTCGACCTTGGGAGAAACCAAGGCGAGGGCTGCCGCAAACACTGCGTCAATACCAAAATCGGAGGTATCCAGCAAGTCGGCGTCCTCGGCCTGTTTCAGGGGGGAATGCGGGCGGGACTTGTCGGCCGCGTCCCGGGCCCCGAGTTCAGCCACAACATCCTGTTCGGCCCGGCGAATTCCCATGCCCTTGAGTTCCTGCCAGCGGCGGCGGGCCCGGATTTCCAGCTTGGCGTCCACATAAAGCTTGGCGGTGGCGCCGGGGCAGATGACGGTGCCGATGTCGCGCCCGTCCATCACCGCGCCCGGGCTGCCGCCGGGGGGGTGGGCCAGGAATTTCTGCTGGAAATCGAGCAGCGCATCGCGCACCGCCGGGATGGCGGCGACCTGGGATGCGGCCTTGCCGACAATGTCGGTACGGATGGCCGGATCGCCCGCGCGATTGAAGTCGATGGTCTGAGCCCCTTTCAGGGCGTCGGCCTCGTTGGAGGGATCGCCATTCTTCTCCAGCACGCTGAGCGCTGTCAGCCGGTACAGCGCGCCAGAGTCCAGATGGGCAAATCCAAAATGGGCCGCCAGCTTCTTGGCCAGGGTACCCTTCCCGCTTGCAGCGGTGCCGTCGACAGCAATCACAATACTCATGGCGCTTCCATAACCGCGCCAAGGTCGGACATCAAATCCTGATATTCGGGGAAGGAGGTTGCGATCATGGTGACGTCATCCACCGCCACCGGTTTCTGTGACGCCAATCCCATCGTTAAAAAGCTCATGGCGATACGGTGATCCATGTGGGTGACAACTGTGCCGCCACCGGGGACTTCCGCCATGCCTTCCACCGTCAGGTCATCGCCCGATACAAAATAGCTTACGCCATTGGCCTTGAGCCCGGCGATGATCGCTTCCAGCCGGTCGCTTTCCTTGACCCGCAGTTCGTCCAGCCCCAGCATCAACGTCTCGCC
>JAPLPI010000169.1 GCA_026400305.1 Alphaproteobacteria bacterium
AGCCCCGTCTTTTCCAACAGCGCTTTCACCGCCCCGGCATGAACCTTGGTCAGTACCCGCTCGGCCTCCAGAATGGACGGCGGTACATCTGCACCCTTCTCCATTCCCAAGGCCGTTTCCAACGCACTGCGCAGTTGGTCGCGGGTCGCAACATCATAAAGCACCGTCAGGCTGGGGCCAGGACGGACATTGTCCTCGCCGTCCGTATCCAACAGGGCCGCATCCACGCCATCCAGCGAGGTGCCGCTCATAAGTCCTATGACTTTCAGAAATTCGCCCATCTGTGCTATGCCGCCTGCCAGCCGAAACAGAGTCTATAGCATGCCCGCCGCGCCCGCTTTCCAGTCCGAATTCCTCAAGACCTTCGCCGCGCGCGGGGCCTATTACGACTGCTCGGCCCCCCAGGACCTGGACGCGCTGTTCGCCAGGGAACGGGTCACCGCCTATATCGGCTTCGATTGCACCGCAGCCTCGCTGCATGTCGGCAGCCTGGTGCAGCTGATGACCTTGCGCCGCCTTCAACAGGCCGGTCACCGCCCCATCCTGCTGATGGGCGGCGGCACCACCAAGGCCGGCGACCCCTCCGGAAAGGACGAAACGCGGCTTATTCTGACGCCGGAGCAGATCGAGGCCAACAAGCAAAGCATCCTGGGCGGCATCCGCCACCTGTTGAAATTCGGCGACGGCCCGTCCGATGCCATCCTGGTGGACAATGCCGAGTGGCTGGACAAGCTGGATTACATTCCCTTCCTGCGCGATGTCGGCCGACACTTCTCGGTCAATCGCATGCTGAGCCTAGAAAGTGTCAAGCTGCGGCTGGACCGCGACCAGCCGCTGTCGTTCCTAGAATTCAACTATTCCATCATGCAGGCCTATGATTTCGTCGAGCTCTACAAGCGCTATGGCTGCAAGCTGCAATCCTCCGGCTCGGACCAGTGGGGCAATGTCGTATCCGGCATCGACTTGGGCCGGCGCATGGAAAGCGCCCAGTTGTTCGGCCTGACCACGCCGCTGATCACCACGGCCTCAGGCGCCAAGATGGGCAAGACCGCCGCCGGCGCGGTGTGGCTTAATGCCAATCGCGTGTCGCCGTATGATTATTGGCAGTTCTGGCGCAACACCGAAGACGGGGACGTCGGCCGCTTCCTGCGCCTGTTCACCGAACTGTCGGAAACCGAGATCGCGCGGCTAGAAAAACTGCAGGGCGCTGAGCTGAACGACGCCAAGAAGGTTCTCGCGACCGAGGCCACCGCGATCCTGCATCGCCCCGACGCTGCGGACAAAGCCTCCGAGACAGCGCGCCGCGCTTTTGAGGAAGGGACCTCTGCCGAAGGCCTGCCCACCATCACCGCCGCCTTGCCGGATGGCATTCTTAATCTCGCGGTCGCGGCCGGGCTGGCGGCGTCAAACTCGGAAGCCCGAAAATTGATTGCCAATAATGGCCTGAAGTTGAACGACACGGCGATCAGCGATCCCAGGGTGACGGTCGATGCCAGCGCCCTGAACAGCAATGGCGTGCTCAAATTGTCGAGCGGCAAGAAAAAACACGTGTTGGTGAAGCCGGTCTAATTCGGGCTTGGCGCCTTAGGCGCCGGCGCGGCGACCTGGGGCTATGGTGCGTTCGATGTAGCGTCGCCACGACGCGGAGAGACCATATTAGAGGGCGCATCCTTCTGGGTCGGGATATGGCCTTCGAAAATGCGACGGAAGATGCCGGGCGCCAACATGGACAGCGGGTTGTTGCTGATCTGGGGCTGTTCCATGTTACCGGTCGCCGAGTAAGTCGCGCTCAGAATGCCCTCACCCTTCTTGGACGCCAGGATATCGCCCAGCAGCGGAATGTTGCTGATCAGCGAATTGATGCCGCATGCCGGCACCAGCGAGCCTTTCAGCGCCAATGTGCCATGTGGCCGGTCGATATAGCCGTCGGAGGTGGCGCAGATCGCCCGCCCGGCCGCGCGCGCGCCATTCACGCCGATCACGTTGTTCTTGGAGGTGAAGGGAAAATTCAATTCGTCGATGCTGATGCCGTCTCCGCCCATCAGATCGCCAAGGCCGGTCAGCGATCCGGCCGCGAACAGGCGGCTGATCAGGGGCTGGTTGATAAGCTGGAAATCCTTGATGTTCAGCACGCCGGTGAAATCGGGCACGGGGTTAGACGGATTGGCGATATCGCTAGCCTGGCCCGGCAGATTGACGGTGGCGGTGAGCGCGCCGCCCCGCATACTTTCAAAGGCGAAGACGCCGCGCGCCAGCAGCGACGCATCGCCCGCGGTCAGCACCACCTTGCGGCCAGTATTGATGTTCTCAAGATTGGCTGCGAGGGGCGAAGTTTTTGCATTCAGCACCAGATTGCCGCTGAGGCGCACCCCCGACGGGCGCATGCCGATGCCGGACAGATCCAGGTTTAACGGCGTGATGGAAACGCCGCTGCGCATCGCCATCCGATCCAGCCTGGCGCTGATGTGGAATTTGCCCTGCGGCGTGTCGTCGGGCGGCGTACCGGCTGAGCCGCCACCCGGCTGCTCGTTGGAGCCCGTGCGCCCGATCTTGGAGCCGTCCAGCGAACGGCCGCGCAAAAGGTAATCGTCCCCGCTCGTGACGCTGCGCGACAGCTGGAAGGACAGGTCGTTCAGCGGACCCATCTTCACCGATGGGAAGTTCAGCACCGCCAGATCGCCATTGCGGTTGAAGTCTGCGGTACCGCTGAGATTCAAAAACGGCCCGCTGATGTGGATAGTCTGGGCATGCACCAGGTTGCCGGGCGCGAAATCGATGCCGATGCGCCCGCTCGCCGCCTGGCCAGGCGTTTTTTCCAGATTGACGATGGGCACCGTCAACAGCGCCGGAGTGAAATCTACCGCCACATCGGCATGCATCAGGCTGCCGCGATGGCCGGTAATGTCGGCGGTGATGGGCACCGTGCCGCGAAAGAAGCGCAGCATATTGATGTTCATCGCCGCGCGCGCGCCCTCGGTCATCGGACCTTTCACCGTCAGCCTGGTGGTGACCGGCTGCTTGGTACGAAAATCCTCAGTCCAGTCCACTTCCATCCGGGCGTCCGCCAGGTTGATCACACCATATTGGTGCAGACGGGTGTTATCTATTTCGAAGGTCACAGCGCCATTGGTCAGGCGCGTCTTTCCGCCCAAAGTCACGGCGAAATCGCTCGCCACTGCCTTCACCGAAATGCCGACATCGTCCATCGGCAGGTCCGCCAGCATCGGCACCTTGAACATCAGGTCGACGCCAACCTGACCGCCGGTCGTTTTGGGATCGATGCCGAAGTTGGTAGGATAGCCCAGCGGTTCCATGTCGATCAACGTCATCACGTCAGTCATGGCGCCTTCGACACGCACGCCGAACTGTCCCACGGTACCGACCTGGTGCAGGTTGGGGATCAGCACGGTGCCGTTCTTTGCTGTCAGCGGCCCAATACGTCCGCTGGTAAAATTGGCCTTGAATGTGTCACCGGTCATCACAGCATCGCCCATCACTTTGGTGGCGCGCGTAAGACCCTTGATGTAATTGCCTTCCATGTCCTTCATGGCGAAGGTCAGCTTCAGCGAATCCTCCGGCAGAATGTTCAGGTTCAGCATGCCGGGCGTAAAATTGATCTGGGCTTCCAGCGGTCCCATCGTGCCAACAAATATGTTTTCGTCGATCCAGCTGCGGGCGTCGGGCGCCACGGGCGTGGGCCAATACTTCAACAAGGTACGCACCGGAATGGCGGGAATACGCACCTTGGCCACGATCCCCGGCGCACCAGTGTCGTTCAGGATCAGGGTGCCGGACGCATCCAGCGCAAAGCTCGGGGCGGAAATCGCGAGCTTGGTAAAATTGAACTGGCGCGGCCCTGTCAGATAATCGGCCACCACCGTCACTAACTGATACCCAACCGCAGTCGGAAACACCCCCGGCATGTCCAGCGCTACGTCATGGGCGGCAAGTTCGGCATGGACACGCTCCAGCTTGCCAGTCCCGTCATAGAAAAAATCGCCGGCGCCCTTGAACAAAGCGCGCGCTTCCTTCGCGTTTATATCGGACGTGGTCAGCGCCAGGTGCCGCGTCGCGCCGTCATAGCGTCCCACCAGCCGCAAGCTTTTGAGATGCAGCGCCTTGCCCTTCAAAGCGGCGAGCGGCACTTCGCCCGTGGCGGCAAGATCGAAGGCGGCCATGCCCAGCTTGCTTCCGGCATCGATGCGAAACTCGCTCGAGGCGCTGACCGTCACTGGCAAGTTCTTCACCCCGTCGAAGAACCTGTTGTTTCGCCCCAGCGCCCGCAGATCCAACCCGGTCACCGCGACGCTGCCAGCAATCGGTCCCCTGCCGGGCGCTATAGTGACCTCGGCGGTGATGTGGCTGGCGCTGCCCGAGATCAGCACATCAGCGTCGAAACTGGTGACGATGGCGTCGCCCTTGGAACGCATAACCAGATTGGCGCGCGGCGCCGTGACGTTGAAGCCGGTGACCTCGTCATACAGGCCAATCCTAGCGTCTCGCACCGCAAAGCTTTCCAGCGACGAGGACGCCGATCCGCGCGAATTGATGAGTTCGCTGATGCGCCCGATAATGTCGTCATCGGTGGCATCCTTCTGGCTGCCCAGGCGGATGCGCCCATTCTTCATGTGCACCAGGATAAACTGCACCCCCGCCAGAGTGATGCGCTGCATGACGAACTTGCCCTTCAGGAAGGGCGCAGCCTTCAGCCCGATCGCCGCCTTGGGCGCGGTCAGGATAACCTTGCCGTGGGAATCGGCGATGCGCGCACCCAGCACGACCAGGTTCACCCGGCCCTGGTCGCGGCTCCATTCGATGGCGGCCTGGTCATAATCCAGATTGATGCCCGGCAACGCCGTCTGGATGGCGCCTGCCAGGGTGCCCCGCAGTGGCCCCAGCGACACCGGTCCCCACAACAGGCGCAGACCCACGCCCACCATGAAAAACACGATGGCGGCTACCAAAACCCCCGCCGTAAGCGCCACACGGCTGATGTGGTGGGCCTTTATGAAATGAGAAAAAGGCAGCTTCACGCAGGGCTTCTCAGGGGATAGGGTGCTTTATTACGACTGTTAGGCCTAAAAAGAGAAAATTTTCCAGAAAATTTTCCAGCCTCTTGCTAGGATGCAGCGATTGCACAGGAACGGCACGATAGGGTTAAATTAGATTTCTTAGAAGGGCTTGGGTAAATATTATGACGTTGGAAGCGGGCGACAAGGCCCCCTCTTTTAAGATCGCAACCGATGACTGCGAGGCCCTGATCTCGTCGAACCTGAAAGGCGCGCCCTACGTCATCTATTTCTATCCCAAGGACGACACCTCCGGCTGCACCAAAGAGGCCATCGGCTTTTCCGAAAGTCTCAAAAAGTTCGAAAAGGCCGGCGTCCGCGTGATCGGCGTTTCTAAAGACAGCACGGAATCGCACAAGAAATTTCGCTCAAAATACAAATTGAAGATCACCTTGGGCTCGGACCCTGAGATCAAGATGGCGAAGGACTGGGGCGTGTGGGGCGAAAAGACCATGTATGGACGCAAGTATATGGGCATGGAGCGCGCCACCTTCCTGGTGAGTGCCAAGGGCGTCATCGAACAGGCATGGCGCAAGGTTAAAGTGCCAGGCCATGTCGAGATCGTGCTGGAGGCTACGAAGGCGCTATGAAAAGCCACATCAAAGGCCTTTGGCGCCGTGCGTTACCCCTCCGGTTAAACTCACGCTCATTTTCTGGCACCGCAGCTTGATAGGCAAGCGCAGCGCGGGTGAAATGCTAGGCGGCACCCCCATGGACGCCGGGGATCCCAATTCTGGGCAGAAGAAGGCGACGTTCCTGGAACGCGCCTGGCAGTGGATTCACACCACCTTTCCCGAACGCCAGATCTATATCCGCAGCGACGGGCGGGTGCAGTTCTTCACCTTCGGTCCTTCGCTGCAGGCAACCCTGTCCGGCCTGACCCTGATCTTCCTGGGCTGGGTGGCGTTTACCACCGTCAATGTGATCTTCAAGGACCGCATCATCGCCGCCAATGATCACCGCTACCAGCAGATGCAGGCGGCATATGAGAACCGCGTCGCCGATCTCCAGATTTCCTATGACGAACTGAACGGCGCACTGGTTTCCGCCGAGGACCGCTTCAAGGCCACCGCGGATTCGCTGCAGGCCAAGCAGAATGCCATTGCCGGCTTCCTCAACCGTTCCAACCAGGTTCAGGCTGCGGTCGGCGTGCGCGGTGGAATGCCCGCACCTTCTTCGTCCATGCCCTCGCTGGCGCCGTTGGCCGCGCGGGGCGAAGTCGCCAAAAATGGCGCCCCCGACGTGGAAGCACCTGCCGACATTAATGCCGATGATGCGGGATCCTCCCAGCTGGTGGTGATACCCGGCCCGGCCGCGCCGCAGCCGCGCACCGCCCGCCCCGTCAAGTCCAGCATGCTGGACCATGCCATGCAGCGCTTCGCCGCCTTGTTCCAATCCGTCGCTGCCAGCATCCATGTCACCGCCCATCCGGTGCGCGACGTCCCCGCGGCCTATGCCCAGCATCCTGTCCTGCGGGCCCTGGCCGAGCAGACCGCGCGCGTCTCCCATATCGGCGATACCGAAACCCTGCTGATGGAAAAAACCGAAGACGCCATGCACCAGCGCGTGGGTGCCCTGCGCAACGTGATGCGCCGCACCGGCATCAATCCCGACGCCTTCGCCCGCAAGATCGCAGGCAACGAAGGCGTGGGCGGGCCAGAGATTTCGCTGGACCAGGTGAAGATCGAAGGCATCAGTGATCCCAACTTCATCCACGCCTATCTCAATGCCTCCGCCGTGCTGAACCAGCTGAACGGCCTGTCGACGGCGATGGACCATGTGCCGGTGGCCATGCCGGTCTCCACCGCCAGCTTCGACCGGAGCAGCAGCTTCGGTGCCCGCGTCGATCCCTTCACGGGCCACTATGCCTTCCATACCGGCATCGACTTTGCCGGCCCCTGGGGCAGCGTGGTGCATGCCACCGCGCCCGGAACGGTGGTGTTCGCCGGCAACAAGGGCGGCTATGGCAACATGGTGGAGATCGATCACGGCTATGGCATCCATACGCGCTATGGCCATCTGTCCGCGATCAATGTGCGGGTGGGAACCCGGATCGGCAAAGGTTCCGGCCTGGGCCGGGTGGGTTCCACGGGCCGTAGCACCGGACCCCATGTGCATTACGAAGTCTGGTATGATGACGTCGTGAAGAACCCCAACAACTTCATCAAGGCGGGCCGCCATGTTCTCTAGCAAAAGCAAATACACCGCCGCCGTGCCGCAGCCCGTGGCGCCTCAGGCACCCTCCACCAGCCCCAAGCGCGCCCGCGCCTTGTCGGCGCCCTCCATCATCAGCACCGACATGGTGATCAACGGCACCCTCAATTCCACTGGCGATATCCAGATCGACGGCCGCATCGAAGGCGATGTGCGCAGCGAGGGCCTGGTCATCGGCGAAAAGGCCGAGATCCATGGCGAGGTCTATGCCGAGGATGTGACGGTGCGCGGCAAGGTCGTGGGCCGCATCCGTGCCCGCAAGGTCCTGCTGGCCGCCACCAGCCATGTCGAAGGCGACATCCTGCACGAAGCCTTTGCGGTGGAATCGGGCGCCTTCTTCGAAGGCAATTGCCGCCATAGCGACAATCCCCTGGGCGAAGGCGTTGGCGAGGCCATGCAGAAGCCGCGCGCAGCGGCGGCGCCGGCAGCGCCATCGGCTCTGTTTGCGCCACTCAGCCCGGTCACCAACTGATCCTAGCGATTGTTGCCGTAGCGGTCTGAATTGTAGCGGTCCGAATTGCGGTCATAGCCATTGCCGCGGTCGCCATTGCGATCACGCCAGTCCACCTGGTCCGGCCGACTATCGAACCGGCCATCGTCACGATCCAGCGACATGGCGGTGCGAAGATGTTCGCGCAAGGTCGGCAACTGGCGCGCTGCCCGCGCACTCACCGGACCATGATGCTCCCGGGCTTCGTCGCGGAATTCGTCAACATCCTTGCGATGGCCATCGACCATGTGGAGGACAAATTCCCTGTCAAACGCACGGCCCCGAAGGCCCATCAGATGGTTGCGCATTTTGCGCGCCTCCGGCGTCACCTCGCGCGCGGGCCGGATGCCAAAGCGCCGCCCGACATCCAGCACCTCGATGCGGGCCTGGGTATGGTCGCTGACCAAGGTACGGCCGAATTCCCGCACCGCAGTATTGCGAGCGCGATCCTGGGCCAGGTTGCCCATCATGATCTCGGAATTGTTGCCCTGAAGGGCGTTGGAAAGGAACTCGCGCGGGCAGTCGGCCAGCGCCGCCATCGGCACCACGACAGCGGCAATCAGGAAGGAGCCTGCAAGCAGCCAAGACCGGTTCATCTGAATACCTCCATATTGCCCCCATCAGGAACGGGGACAACAGGCTGCGGTTCCAGTTCCCAGGACTCTTATTCCAGGTCTTCGATCTTTTTCTTGGGCTTGCCACCGACTTCCTGGGCCAGCGCCGCTGCCATGAAGGCATCCAGATCGCCGTCTAGCACGTCAGAGGGCGTGCGGCTTTCCACGCCGGTGCGCAGGTCCTTCACCAGCTGATAGGGCTGCAGGACATAGGAGCGGATCTGGTGGCCCCAGCCGATCTCTTTTTTCTCGCCGACAAAGGCGCCGGTCTCGGCCTTTTTCTTTTCCAGCTCGATCTCGTAGAGCTTGGACTTCAGCATGTCCCAGCAGATGGCGCGGTTCTGGTGCTGGCTGCGCTCGCTTTGCGAGGCCACCGCGATGCCGGTGGGCAGGTGGGTGATGCGCACCGCGCTTTCGGTCTTGTTGACGTGCTGCCCGCCGGCGCCGCTGGCCCGGTAGACGTCGATGCGCACTTCCTTTTCCGGAATGTCGATCTCGATGGACTGGTCCATCACCGGATAGACCGTCACGCTGGAAAAGGAGGTATGGCGGCGAGCATTGGAGTCGAACGGCGAGATGCGCACCAGCCGGTGCACGCCTGCTTCGGTCTTCAGCCAGCCATAGGCGTTGGGGCCCTTGACCATAAGGGTGGTGGACTTTATGCCCGCCCCGTCGCCTTCGCTCTCCTCGATCAGCTGCAGCTTGTAATCGTGGCGCTCGGCCCAGCGGGTGTACATGCGCAGCAGCATCGAGGCCCAGTCCTGGCTCTCGGTGCCACCTGCCCCCGCATGGATTTCGATATAGCTGTCGTTGGCATCGGCTTCGCCCGACAGCATGGATTCCAGCCGCATCTGCTCGGCGCGCCTGTTCAGCGCCAACAGGCTGTTCTCCGCATCCGTCACCATGGTGGCGTCATTCTCGGCCTCCGCCATTTCAATCAGGGCGGTAGCGTCGGTGAATTCATTTTCCAGCTTGCGGACGCCTCCCAAGGAGCTTTCCAGCTTCTGGCGCTCGCGCATCAGCTTCTGCGCGGCGGCGGGGTCATTCCAAATCGAAGAATCTTCGGCCTTGGCGTTCAGTTCGTCTAGGCGGCGATTGGCGACATCCCAGTCAAAGATGCCTCCTCAGCAGGGCGATGGCCTGCTGAATATCGTCGGTGGCGCGGGAGATTTCGGGACGCATGGCGGCTGCTTAATTGAGAGGTCTAATAAAGTCCACCGGTACCCTCGCCCACGGTCCGGGCAGGCGCATTGCCCTGCCCGGCGCTGGCAGAAACCGGCGCGCCGCTTTCGTCGGCGCCCTGCAACGGCGCATTACTTTCACCCGGCGCGGTCCCTGCCTTGAAGGCTTCGATAATGGCGCCGGGCGTACCGGCGGGAACCGGATTGCCACCCTTCCAGTCGATGGGGACTTCCTCGATGCCCGGCGCGATACGGAATGGGGTCGGCGGAGCACCGCCCAGGGCTTCCTTCATAAAATCGCGGAAAATCGGCGCCGCCACGGTGGCGCCCTGCTCCTTGGGGCCCAAGGTACGCGGATTGTCGAAGCCGACATAGACCCCGGCGGCGAGGTCGGGTGAGAAGCCGATGAACCAAACAGACTGGGCGTCCTGCGAGGTGCCAGTCTTACCGGCCATTGGCTTGGGGATCTGCGCGCCGACCGAATAGGCGGCGGTGCCGCGCTGGACCACGCCCTGCAACATGGAGACGATCTGGTAGGCGGTGCGCGGATCGATGATCTGCTCGCGGGTATCGGACAGCAGCGGCTCTTCCTGGCCGTGCCAGTTGGCATCGTTGCAGCCCTCGCACTTGCGCTCGTCATGGCGCCAGATGGTCTTGCCATAGCGGTCCTGGATCCGGTCCACCAGCGAGGCGCTGATCTTCTTGCCGCCATTGACGAATTCCGAATAGCCGGTGACCATCTTGATCAGCGTGGTTTCGTACGAACCCAGCGAATTGGCCAGCAGCGGCGGTAGCTTTTCATAGACGCCCATGCGGATGGGCATCTTCACCACCTGGTTCATGCCCAATTCATGCGCCAGCCGCACCGTCATCACGTTGCGCGACAGTTCCAGTCCCCGGCGCAAGGTGGTGTCGCCCAGGAACTCGCCCTTTTCAAAATTGTCCGGCCGCCAGATGCCAAGACCCGGGCCCTGATCCATCTCGAAGGGCGCATCCAGCACCTTGCTGGCGGGGGTGTAGCCATTGTCCAGCGCCGTGGCATAGACGAAGGGCTTGAAGGACGAGCCTGGCTGGCGCTGCGCCTGCATGGCGCGGTCGAACTGCGAGGAGGCGTAAGAGAAGCCGCCCGACATGGCTAGCACCCGGCCGGTATGCGGGTCCATCACAACAATGGCGCCGTTGACCTCAGGCACCTGACGCAGGCCGAACTCGCCGGCCTTGGCGGGCCCCGGCATCGGCTCGATATAGAAGACGTCGCCGGGTTTGACTACTTCCTGCGGCGTGGTGGGACGAGGTCCCCAGACCGCACCGGGCAATTGCCGGTTGGCCCACTTGTAGCCTTCGTATGTCACAAGACCGGTCGTGCCGTCAGCAAAGCCAATATGGACATCCTTGCCGCGATAATCCAGCGCCACCGCCAGCCGCCAAGTTTCTATGCCCGAGGCTTCCGGAAGCGCATCGAGATTCTTTTTCCATTCGCCCAGCTCGATGCTCTTCCTGGCACCGCGCCAGCCATGACGGCGGTCATAGCGCACCAGGCCCGAACGAAGCGCGCTGACGGCATAATTCTGCAGCCGCGTATCCAGCGAGGCGCGCACCTGCAGGCCGCTGTCATACAGGCCGGCCGAATGATAGCGCGCGATCAAAATACGCCGCACTTCCTCGACATAGTAATCCACATCGGCGGCCTGGCTGCCCATCGCGCGGGTCTGGGTCACCAGCGGCTCGGCCTTGGCGGCGGCGGCCTGATCGTCGTTGATGTAATTATTGTCGGCCATCTGGCCGATCACCCAGTTGCGCCGGTCCAGCGCTGCCTGGTGATTGTAGCGCGGATCATAATTGGCAGGGCCCTTAGGCAACGCTGCCAGGAAGGCGACTTCGGCCACGTCCAGCTCGTCCAGCGACTTGCCAAAATAGTTCAACGAGGCGGCGCCGATGCCGTAGCAATTCTCGCCTAGGTAGATTTCGTTGAGATAAAGCTCCAGCA
>JAPLPI010000366.1 GCA_026400305.1 Alphaproteobacteria bacterium
TGGCGCTGGTGAAGGAGCTGGGCGCCGATCACCTGAACCTGCAGGCGGATGTGCGCCCCTATACGCTCGAGGAATGCGTTCCCTACATCACCGGCTGGCGCAAGCTGGCGGCGGAGGCCGGCGTGGAACTACATATCGAGACCCACCGCGACCGCATGACCACTGACCTGTTCTTCACCCTGCACCTGCTGGACCG
The DNA here is from genome assembly GCA_026400305.1 of Alphaproteobacteria bacterium. Taxonomy (GTDB): domain Bacteria; phylum Pseudomonadota; class Alphaproteobacteria; order Micropepsales; family Micropepsaceae; genus Rhizomicrobium. Next base: position 197 of record JAPLPI010000366.1, read on the forward strand.
TTTTCCCGATCTGCGTTTCACCGCCGACCTGTCGCATTACCTGGTGGGGCGCGAATTCGCCTGGCCCGTCGCGCCCGAAAACCACGCCATGATTCACCGCATCCTGGATAATAGCTGGGGCCTGCATGGCCGTGTCGCCAGCCGCGAACAGATACAGGTACAATTCAATTTCCCTCAGCACAAGGACTGGCTGGACCTGTTCATGGGCTGGTGGGAATACGGCATCCGCTCGTGGAAAAAGCGCGCCGGGCCAGACGAGACTTTCACCTTTCTGTGCGAGTTTGGGCCGTCGCCCTATGCCATCACCGGCGCCGATGGCTATGAATTGTCGAACCGCTGGCAGGAAGCCGTGCAGATGAAGGACATGATCCGCGATCTGTGGAACCGGATTGAACAGGACGGCTAGCGGTCCTGCACATCGTCCTGGTGGATGTCGTTTTTGTAGGTTTCCGGCCCGCACCACACCGCAAAAGCGGTAACCAGCGAAATTATGATGATGTAGATGCACACGCCCCAAGGCGCGCCCGACGCGGCGACCACCAGCAGGCCCGCGATCAGCGGGGCGGGTCCGCCGGCGATGATCGAGCCCAGCTCGCGCGCAAAGGCAAAGCCGGAATAGCGCAGCCGCGGCCCGAACAGCTCGGCGAAATAGACGGCTTGCGGCCCGAACATGGCGGCGCTGCCGACCCCCATCTCGATGACAAATGCTAAGATGATCAGCCCCGGATTGCCGGTCTGGGCCACGAGGAAAAAGGGGACGGCGCAGGCCGCCGAGAACAGCGCGCCAAAGATATAGACCGGACGCCGCCCGATGCGGTCCGACAGGGACGCGAAAGCCAGCGCCCCGATGATCAGCGCAATGCTGCCTGCGATTGTGCCCAGGATCGGGACATTTCGCGGCACATGCAGGTTGTTGATCAGGTAACTGACGCCGAACACTGGATAGAGATAACCCAGCGCGTTCTCCGCCAGCCGTGCGCCCACCACCACGAAGAAATTGCGCGGGCTGCGGCGCACCGCCTCCAGCGCCGGTAGCTTGAGCGGGGGATGCTTGGCCCGGGCCGCCTGGAATACCGGCGTCTCGCTCACCTTGGCGCGGATATAGACGCCGAGCCCCAGCAGCACGAAGGAAACCAAGAACGGAATCCGCCAGCCCCAAGTCAACATCGGATCCTTGGCCATACTGCCGAGCAGCCAGAAGGCGCCACCGGCCAGCGTAAAGCCGATCTGGGTGCCCATGGGTGCAAACGCGCCATACAGGCCGCGCTTGCCCGGCGGCGCGAACTCCACCGCCATCACCACGGCGCCGCCATACTCCGCGCCTGCGCCGAAGCCCTGGATCAGGCGCAGGATCAGCAGAAGAATCGGCGCCCATATGCCCACATGCGCATAGGTCGGCAACAGCCCGATGGCAAATGTGCTGCCGCCCACCAGCAGCAAGGTCGCCACCAGAACGGGCTTGCGCCCCCAACGGTCCCCGAAATGGCCAAAGAACAATCCGCCGAAGGGCCGCGCCAGAAAACCCACCGCAAAGGTGGCGAAAGACGCGAGTGTTCCTGTCGTGGCGTCAAAGCTGGGAAAGAACAGCGGCCCGAAGACCAGCGCGGACGCCAGGCTGAAAATATAAAAATCGTACCATTCCAGCGCCGAGCCGATACCAGCGGAAAGCAGCACATGGCGCAGCCGGGTTGGCGAAGGGGCGTCGGCGTCCGTCACACATTCCCCCAGCACGGCATTCTTCGCGCCGCTGATGTCAGACCTTGGCGGGTTCTTTCCGCGCGAAATACTTGTTTTCCAGGGTCGTCTGGTTTTCGTAGATCGATCCCTGGAACGGTGCCGGCGGCAGCGGCATGCGCACAGGCGTCCGCACGATGCGCGGTATATTGGTGACGGCGCCGGACACC
>JAPLPI010000263.1 GCA_026400305.1 Alphaproteobacteria bacterium
CCTGGCCGCGGCAGCGGAATATGAACCCATCGCCGACATGCTGATGTTCGACGCCCGCCCGCCTACCGGCGCCAGCCGTCCCGGTGGCCATGGCGCGGCGTTCGACTGGAAGATTTTGACGGGCCGCAGTTTCACCAAGCCATGGTTCCTGGCCGGCGGCCTTGATCCCGACAATGTGGCGCGCGCCATGGAACTGTCGGGCGCCCAGATGGTGGATGTTTCCTCCGGCGTGGAAAGCGCGCCGGGTGTGAAGGATGCTGCCCGCATCACCGATTTCGTCAACGCTACAAAAGCATCGGCCCGCGTATGAACCAGATCCCGAACTCCTTGCGCGGCGGTCCAGATCTGCGTGGTCATTTTGGTGCCTATGGCGGCCGTTTTGTCGCCGAGACTCTGATGCCGTTGGTGCTGTCTCTGGAACTGGCCTATGAGGCGGCGAAGAAGGACCCGGCGTTTCACGAAGAGCTGTCGGGCTTGCTCACCCATTATGCCGGCCGCGAAACCCCGCTCTATTTTGCCGAACGCCTGACGGCGCATCTGGGCGGTCCGAAGATTTATCTCAAGCGCGAAGACCTCATCCACACTGGGGCGCACAAGATCAACAATTGCCTGGGCCAGATCCTGCTGGCCCGCCGCATGGGCAAGACCCGCATCATTGCCGAGACCGGCGCCGGCCAACATGGCGTGGCCACCGCCACGGTGGCGGCGCGCTTCGGCCTGCCTTGCACCATCTACATGGGCGATGTCGACATGGAGCGGCAGAAGCCCAACGTCTTTCGCATGCGCCTGCTGGGCGCCGAGGTTAGGGGCGTGTCGTCCGGTTCACGCACCCTGAAAGACGCCACCAACGAGGCGCTTCGCGACTGGGTCGCCAATGTGCACGACACGTTCTACATCATTGGCTCGGTGGTGGGGCCACATCCCTATCCCGCCATGGTGCGCGATTTCCAGACCGTGATCGGCAACGAGACGCGCGCCCAGATGCTGGACCGCGAAAAGCGCCTGCCGGACCTTGTGGTGGCCTGTGTTGGTGGCGGCTCCAATGCGGCGGGCATGTTTCATCCCTTCCTCGATGACACAGGCGTAGAAATCCACGGCGTGGAAGCGGCGGGTGACGGTGTCGAAACCCCCCGCCATGCCGCGACCCTATCCAAGGGCTCGCCCGGCGTGCTGCACGGTGCGCGCTCGTATCTGCTGCAGGATGGCGATGGCCAGATCCTGGAAGCCCACTCCATCTCGGCTGGGCTGGACTATCCGGGCATTGGTCCCGAGCATAGCTGGCTGAAGGACATGGGCCGGGTGAAATACTATTCGGTCACTGATCAGGAAGCCCTGGACGGATTCATGTTGCTGTCCAAGTTGGAAGGAATCATCCCGGCGCTGGAGCCGGCGCATGCCATCGCCCATGTCTGCAAGGTGGCGGGACAGATGAAGAAGCACGACATTATCGCCATCTGTCTTTCGGGCCGCGGCGACAAGGACATCTTTTCAGTGGCCGAAAAGCTGGGAGAAAAACTGTGAGCCGGC
>JAPLPI010000170.1 GCA_026400305.1 Alphaproteobacteria bacterium
GCCCCGCGCGCCAGCAATGGCGCGACGAAACGGTAGAACTGAATGGTGTCGCCCAGGCCCTGTTCGGCATAGAGGAATACCGTCTTGCCCTTGATGTATTCCGCGCCCGTCCACAAGGGCTGGGCATACGCTCGCGCCTCGATCGGTGGGCTGGCCTTCTTGCGGCTTTCATACAGCGGCAGGCCGCATTGGAAGTCGCCCTGAAGCAGGGCGCAGAAACCCTTGTTCCGATGAGCCGGTATGAAATTCTCATCCAGTGCGACCGCGCGATCAAAGCTGGCCTTGGCTTCGTCCAGCCGCAGCATGTCGCGCAGGATGTTGCCGCGATTATAGTGGGCCTCGACATATCCGGGCTTTGCCGCCAGCGCCGCATCCATCGCCACCAAGCTTTCCGAAAAACGCCCCATGCTCCACAGCGCCACCCCGCGATTGTTCAGCGCATCGGCATAGCCGGGAGCATCGGCCAGCGCCTGGTCGTAAGCCGCCAGGGCAAGGGCGAACTGGCCGGCTTCGCGTAGCGCGTTGCCACGACTGTTCTGGACTTCCGCCCGTGCCGCGCGCGCCGCCGGATAATCGGGCCGCGCCGCCAGCGCCCGGCCATAGGCCGCTAGCGCTTCCTCACTTCGCCCCAGCCCGCGCAGGATATTGGCATAGTTGAACAGGGCATCGGGCGCATCGGGCTTCTGGGCCAAGGCGCCGCCGATCAGTTCCAGTGCTTCTTCGGGCGCCCCGGCCTGGGCCCTCAGAACCCCCAGCATATGGCGGGCAACAAAGCTGGTGGGGGCGCTTTCCAGAACCTCGCGATACAGCCGCTCGGCCGCCGCCAGGTCGCCGCGCTTGTGGTTGCCAAGGGCTTCTTCATACAGGGCTTGGAGCGTCATCCGAGCCTTTATAGCGGGGTCGAAAGACGGGTGAAATGGCCCGAAAACCCGCCAAACAAGCGCACTTGCGCCCGGCAAAGGTGGGGCCTAAACGGGATGGATCATGCCCGAATCCGGCGCGCCCAAGGCCAATTTCCGCACCATCGCCCTGATCGTGGGCGCGGCCATGTTCATGGAGCAGCTGGATGGCACGGTGCTGGCCACGGCCCTGCCCAGCATGGCGCACGAACTGGGCGTTTCGGCGCCCAGCCTCTCCATCGCCCTGACCTCCTATTTGATCAGCCTGGCGATCTTCATCCCGGTGTCGGGACGCATCGCCGACCGCTTCGGCGCCCGCACCGTGTTCCGTACCGCCATCATCATCTTCCTCCTGGGGTCCATTTCCTGCGCCAACGCGCCCAATGTCACCTTCCTGGTGATCGCGCGTTTCTTCGAAGGTGTGGGTGGCGCTTTGATGATGCCAGTGGGGCGCCTGGTGCTTATGCGCAATGTGGAAAAGCGCGACCTGATCCAGGCCACCAGCTGGGTGCTGATCCCCGCCGTGGTCGGCCCCATCCTTGGGCCGCCGATCGGGGGCTTCTTTGTCACCTATCTGAACTGGCGCTGGATTTTCTATATAAACCTGCCCATCGGGATTTTGGGCATCGTGCTGGTCAGCATGTTCATCGCCAACACACGCGGCGATGTGCCCGAAAAGACCGACTATAAGGGCATCTTTCTCTCCAGCCTTTCGCTGGGATTGTTTTTGTTCGGCTTCGAACTCGTCAGCCATGAGGGCCTGCTGGCCGTTGCGCTGGGTTTCCTGGGCGTTGGCGGCCTGTGCGGCGGGCTATACATCCGCCATGCCCGCACCGCCAAGGACCCGATCCTGGACATTTCGCTGATGAAGCTTCCGACCTTCGGGACCTCGGTGATTGCCGGCGCCATCACACGCCTGACCCAGGGCGCGCATCCCTACCTGTTGCCGCTGATGATGCAGCTGGGCTTTGGCCTGTCCGCCGCCCAGTCCGGTCTGATGACCCTCGCCACGGCGCTGGGCTCCATCGCCGCCAAGCCTGTCGCGCCGTTCCTGCTGCGCCGTTTCGGCTTCCGCGACACCTTGATGGTCAATGGATTCTTCGCCAGCGCCGGCTATGCGGTATGCGGGCTGTTTCGACCGGGGTGGCCGATGCCGGTGATGTTCCTGATCATGGTCTGCAGCGGCTTCTTCATGTCGCTCCAGTTCACCGGCTTCAACACCATCGCCTATGACGAGGTGAGCCAGCAGCGCATGGGCCCGGCCACCAGCTTCTACACCACCTTCCAGCAACTGATGCTGTCCATGGGCATCTGCGCCGGCGCCGCGGCTTTGCAGGGCGCGATGGTGCTGCGTGGCCATCATGCGCCGCAATTCCCCGATTTCACCGCCGCATTCTGGACCGTGGCGGCGGTCTCGCTCACCGCCACCTTCTGGAACCGGCGCTTCAGCCATGAAGCCGGCACCGAGATCAGCGGCCATACCCCACGTACCTTCTCCACCCGCCAGGTGATCAAGGAGCCGCGCGGGCTCAATTCGTAAGAGGCTTGGCATGACCAGCACATTCAAGATCGGTGGCGCAATCGAAGTGAACCGGCTGGCCTTCGGCGCCATGCAGGTCACCGGGCGCGGCGTATGGGGCCCGCCCAGGGACCGTGCTGAAGCGATCAGAGTGCTGAAGCGGTTGCCGGAGTTGGGTGTCGATTTCATCGACACCGCCGATTCCTATGGCCCGGATGTATCCGAGCAGTTGATCCGCGCGGCGCTGCATCCCTACAAGGGCTTGTTGATCGCCACCAAGGCCGGCTTCACCCGCAGCGGTCCGGACATGTGGCACATCAACTGTCGCCCCGATCATTTGATCGCCAGCGCCAAAAAGAGTTTGCAACAACTCGGGCTGGAGCAGATCCCGCTGTGGCAGCTGCATCGCATCGATTCCTGCGTGCCGCGCGCCGAGCAGTTTGGTGCCGTGAAGCAGTTGCTGGACGATGGGCTCATCGCTCATGCTGGCCTGTCGGAAGTCTCGGTGGCCGACATCAAGGCGGCGTCGGCGGTCTTTCCCGTTGCGACGGTGCAGAACAGCTACAATCTGGCCGACCGGCACAGTGACGATGTGGTGGATTACTGCGCCTCAAACGGCATCGGGTTTATTCCCTATTACCCGCTGGGCGGCGATGGCGAGTTGACGCGGGCCGGCGGAACGCTGGACAAGCTGGCCAGGGCCAGGGGTGCGCGCCCTGGGCAGGTCGCCCTGGCCTGGCTGCTGAAGCGCAGCCCGACGATGCTGCCCATTCCCGGCACCTCCAAAGTGGCGCATCTGGAGGAGAATATGGGCGCCGCCGACCTGACCCTGACCGACGAAGAGTTTGCCGCGCTGGACCGCAAGCGCCGCTGAGCTATGCTTGCCCCAAAATAAAGGGGTAAGGAGATGAAGCTCAGGATATTGCTGTTGGCCTGCGTGATCGCGTCACCCGCATCTGCTGCCGTCACCAAACTCACGCTCGAAAAATCCAGCCCCATGGCCGGCGGCTATGAGCTGCTGGAGGGTCATTTCAGCGGCGCGCTGGATCCGGCCAATGCGCACAACGCCGTGATCAATGACATTAAGCTGGCGCCCAGGAACGCCGCCGGCAAAGTCGAATATTCCGCCACCTTCGCCATCGCCCGGCCCACGGGCGCGCTGTCGGGTGTGCTGGTGTACGATGTGTCCAATCGCGGCCGGGGCGCGGCCGCCGCCATCGGCGGTGGTCATATCAACGTCCTAAGCGGCTGGCAGGGCGATCTGGACGACCGGCCCGGCGTTTTTCAGCGCATCGATCTGCCCGCCGCGCCGGTTAACGGCCCCGCCTATGTGCGGTTCATGGATGTCCCGGCGGGCACCACGACCATGCCGGTCAAGGGCGGGCCACAGGGCAATTATGGCGGGCGCACCTTCGAAGTGGCGACAGCGGACGGGGCAAAGCTCTATACCGGTGTTTCCGATGACCGGCCCCGCGAGCAGAAAGAAGTGCCGCATTCGGACTGGGCCTTTGCCGATTGTAGAAGCACGCCGTTCCCCGGAAAGCCGGACCTCACCAAATTGTGTGTCAAAGGAGGCTTTGATCCCAAGCTGGCTTACACTCTCGCTTTCATGGCCAAGAATCCCAAGCTGTTCGCCATCGGTCTGGCGGCCACCCGTGATCTGGTTGCTTTCCTGCGTTACGACGCCAGCAGCGCCAATCCGCTTGCGGGCAAGGTGCACTGGACCATCGGCCGCGGCGTCTCCCAGTCGGGCAATTATCTGCGCAGCTTTATCCATTTGGGATTCAACGCAGGCGAGGACGGCCGCATCGTGTTTGACGGCCTCAATCCGATCGTCGGCCCGCGCATGCTTTCCATAAACTACCGTTTTGCCACGCCCGGCGGGCTGACCTGGCTTTACGAGACCGGGACCGAGGGTCCCAATTGGTGGAGCACGTACGACGACGTGGCGCGCGGGCAGGGTAAGCATAGCCTGCTCGACCGCTGCCTCAAGGACAGGACTTGCCCCAAAATCGCGGAGATCATGGGCTCGACCGAGTTCTGGGACTTGCGCGCCAGCCATGATTATGTCGGCACCGATGCACGCGCCGACATTCCGCTACCGGCCAATGTGCGGCGCTATTACAATGCGGGGGCTCCCCACAACGGCGGCCGTGGCGGCTTCGATCACCTGACACCAGCCACGCAAGCCTGTGTGCTTTCCTCCAACCCCAATCCGGCCTCCGACACCAATCGCGCCGTCTTCGCCGCCCTGGGGGATTGGGTGACCAAAGGCACGGATCCGCCGCCCAGCATCTATCCGACCCTAGCGTCCGGCGGGCTCATCACGCCAGCGGTCTATGACAAGGCTTTTCCAAAGATCGCGGGCGTTCCCCGCCCGGCCTATTCCCCCACCTATCAGTATGACCTGGGCAAGAGCTTTGATGATGTCGATCTGACGGGCGCCATCACTATGGTCCCACCGCGCATCCTCAAGGAAATACCGCAACTGGTGCCGCGCGCCGATGCCGACGGCAATGAGTTGGACGGCATCCGCTCGCCGCTGATCACCGCGCCGCTCGGCACCTACGTCGGCTGGAATGTCTTTGCCGACGGGTTCCAGACGGGCCGGTTCTGCAACAATATCGGCGGTTACATTCCTTTTGCCGCCACCAAGGTCGAGCGCCTGGCCAAGGGCGATCCGCGCCCCTCACTGGAAGAGCGCTATTCCAGCCATGCGGCTTACGTCGCCAAGGTAAAAGCCCAGGCCGACAGTCTGGTAACCAAACGCTACATGCTGGCGGAAGATGCGGCGCGCATCATCAGGGACGCTGACGCCGCGAAGGCCCCATAACAAAAAGGCCCGCTGAAACAGCGGGCCTTTTATTTTGGTGTCACGTAAGAATTATTTCACGCCGACGCGCACATCTTCCAGGATGCGGCGGGCACGCGTCGTATTGAAGATGCCGCAGGAGCAGAAGCGGGCCATGGTCTCGGCCGCTTCCTTGGGGGTGCGGCGATTCTCTTTGACGAAGCTCATCATCTTCTGCGCCAGGTTGATGGACAGCATGCCGTGGCCGCACATGGTGGACAGCATGATGGCCTGCTTGCCCGGCGTGTTGTCGCCCACGTCCTCGAAGCCCAGCGAATAGGCCACGGAGTGGCGCGGAATGCCGGCGAACTTGCAGGCATTCTTGGCATTCTCAATCGAGGAGGAGATGTTGACCGACAGGCCCAGGTCTTCTTCCTTGATGCGCTTGACGAAGGCTTCGGCCTTGTCGCGGCTGTCGAACACCGCGGCCATGGTGCCTGCCTTGCTCATGCCTTCCAGAACCTTCTTGAAGTTTGGCTTGTTGCGCTTGCCCCAGTGGCCAAAGATGCTCTTGCTCTTGGTCGGGCGCAGCGAGCCCCCATGCAGCGCGTCGCCCAGGCTGCAGGGGCTGTATTCCGCAGCAATCTGCATAAAGCGCTTCTGCGCGGCGAGGGCGTTGCCGCTCTGGCCAGCGGCCTTGGACTTGGCGGGCAGTGAAAAGACGATGTAGTCGTCGACGAAGCTTTCGGCCTTGCCGTAACGATGAAGGGTGTTGGTCATGCGGTCACCATTTCCTTGGACTGCGCCACAGGAGCGGCGCCAGACAGATCGCGGATTACCTTGCGGCCCAGACCGATATTGGTCTTGGCACGCTGGGGGTTGTAGCCGAGTTTTTCCAGGATCGGCAGGACAATGTTTTCTTCGCCATCGGCGTCGCAGCGCACGCCCACGCCGATCACGACCTGGGTGTTGATGCGCTTTTCCACCGACCAGATGATGCGAATGATCTCTTCGGTGCGCGCCACGTCCACTTTGATTTCGATGATGGCGCTCATCACCTTTTCATTCAGGATGTCGGGACGGATATCGCCTGTCTCGACATTACTCATCAGAGTGGTGATGGGATTGTTCTTCTCGAATGACGCGCCGGCCTTAGCCAGTTCGCGGCTCATTTCCTGGAAGTCGCGGAAGCGGGCGCCGATGCCGGGGCGACCCAGCTCGATCGTGAAGCCGACCTGCCCGATGCCGACGCGGTCGGTGACGTCGTTGGTCTTCACTTCCTCTGTACCGCGGCCCGAAACGCCGGTGGATTCATGGGGCACGCGCGGGTCGGAGAAGGCGCGGCGCACCACGCGCGGCCATTCCAGCTGGTCGGGCTCGAAGGCGGTGGTGGGGCACACGTCAGGCTCAGGTTCGAAGCGAACGCGGAAGTTCGCCAGTGTCCGGCGCACTAAACGCACGGTCGACGGCGGCAGCACTTCCTTGCTCAGCCCGTTGTAGCAGGCATAGCACTCGACGCATTCGTCGCGGTTGATGGTGGCGCGCTTGAGCTCAGGATCTATATAGATCGCGCCCATAGGGCAGACATAGGTGCAGTTGCCGCAGGCGACGCACTTCTTAGGATTTATCTTCATTGTATTACTTTCCAGGAAAAAACATCACCGGACAGCCGGTGGCCGCTTGCGCGGATTAGAATGATTGCGGTTTTGTAGTTCAAGCCTTTTCCGTATTTTGATTTTTTAAATAGTGATTGGGTTGCGAGTTGCTCGCAAAAAATTGCGCCGAAAAGAGGAAAATACTGTTTTATCGACAATGAAAATACCATCACGCGACTGCTTGGGGAAGTGCGGGCCGCTGCTATCGTGGCGCGATTGGGGAGACGTTCATGAATATTCGCATCATCTTGAATTTGCTGATCCTGCCGATGGCTGCGCTGGCACAACCCGCCGACAATCCCAAGGCCGCGCCTAATCCGGCGACCAACGGTTACGCCACCATGCAAGGCTTCTTCAAAATGCCGGCCGGCCGCGTCATGGGTGCATCCAGCGCGGTGGCAGGCGACAGAAAAGGCAACATCTGGATGGTGGATCGCTGCGCCGCCAACACCTGCATCGGCAGCAATCTTGCGCCGGTGATGCAGTTCGATCGCACTGGCAATTTCATCAAGGCGTTCGGCGCCGGTCTGATGCAGTTTCCCCACGGCCTCACCATAGACAAACAGGATCACCTCTGGATCGCGGACGGCAAGCCGACCAGCGGCCAGGGTGTTGGTGGCCATGCGGTGTTTGAATTTGATTCAAACGGCAGGCTATTGCGCACCATGGGCAAGCCCGGCGAGCCCGGCGGCGGGGCCGACCGCTTCACCGATCCCAATTCGGTGCTGGTGGCGCCGGACGGCAGCCTGTTTGTCGCCGAGGGCCATACCAGTGATTACAAGGGCCATCCCCGGATCATCAAGTTCGACAAGAACGGCAAGTTCATCAAGGCGTGGGGGGCGCCTGGCTCCGGGCCCGGCCAGTTCGGCATACCGCACTGCCTGGCGATGGATTCCAAAGGTCGGCTCTATGTCGGCGACCGCGACAATAACCGCATCCAGGTCTTTACCCAGGACGGGATGTTCCTGGGCCAGTTTACCCAATTTGGCCGGCCCAGCGGGATTGTGATCGACCGCAACGACAACCTGTACGTCACGGATTCGGAGTCCCGGGCCAAGGACGGTTATGGCCACCATCCCGGCTGGACGCGCGGTGTGCGTATTGGCAGCGTCGAAGACGGCGTGGTGACAGACTTCATTCCCGACACCTGGCCCGATCCGGAAACCAGCAGCACCAGCGGCGGTGAAGGAATCTGGGCCGACGGCAAGGGTGCGGTCTATAGCGCCCAGGTCGGACAGAAAGAAGTCGTCAAGTACGAGAAGAAGAACTAGCGGATAACCCGCGCGCCCTTGCCCTTCATCACCGCTTCGACTTCCGAAACATTGACCATCGAGGTGTCGCCCGGCGTGGTCATGGCCAGCGCACCATGGGCGGCGCCATATTCCACAGCCGCTTGCGGGCCCTTGCCCTCCAGGAAGCCATAGGCCAGGCCGCTGGCGAAGCCATCGCCGCCGCCGACGCGGTCATAGATCTCCAGATTCTCGCGCATCATTGACTGATAGACTTCGCCGCCGGCATACAGGATGGCGGACCAGTCATTGACGCTGGCGGTCTTGGCGTTGCGCAGAGTGGTGGCCGCGACCTTGAAGTTGGGGAACTGCTTCACCGCGGTCTGGATCATCTTCTTGAAGTTCGCCGGATCGATGGCCGAGATATGCTCGTCCAGACCTTCGACTTCGAAGCCCAGGCAGGCGGTGAAGTCTTCCTCATTGCCGATCATCACATCGACATATTGGGCGATGTGGCGGTTGATCTTCTGGGCACCTTCCTTGCCGCCCTGGCTCTTCCACAGGCTGGCGCGGTAATTCAGGTCATAGGATACGATGGTGCCGTACTTGCGCGCGGATTCCACCGCCTCGATCACCGCTTCGGAAGTGTTGGGGGCCAGCGCCGCGAAGATGCCGCCGGTATGGAACCAGCGCACGCCTTCCTCGCCGAAAATCTTTTCCCAGTTTACTTCGCCTGGCTTGATCTGCGAGGCGGCGCTGTTGCCGCGGTCCGAGCAGCCCAGCGCGGCGCGGATGCCGAAACCCTTTTCCGTGAAGTTCAGGCCGACACGGGTGTTGCGTCCCAGGCCGTCGAAATCACGCCAGATAATGTGCGAGGTGTCCACGCCGCCCTGGCAGATGAAGTCCTCCACCAGCCAGCCCAGATCATTCTTGGGCAAGGCGGTGACGACGCTGGCGCGCTTGCCCCAGCATTTGCGCATGGCGCGGGCGACATTGTATTCGCCGCCGCCTTCCCAAACCTGGAACTGGCGGGCGGTACGCACGCGGCCGAAGCCCGGGTCCAGGCGCAGCATCACTTCGCCGAAGGACAGGCAGTACCACTTCACGTCGGCGGCAGGGCGTATCTTTAACACGTCGGTCATGGCTTACTTTCCCCGGATCCTCTTGATGAGGGCGATGGTCTCGGCCACCTTCTTTTCGATGCCGGCATAATCTTTGGCCGCCAGAAATTCCTTGGTGATCAGATTCGAACCGATGCCGCAGGCGACGATGCCTGCGCCGAACCACTTCTTGAGGGATTCTTCCGAGGCATCGACGCCGCCGGTGGGCATAATGCGGGTCCAGGGCATGGGGCCCAGCACGTTCTTGACGAATTCGGGGCCGCCGACGCTGGAACCGGGGAACACCTTGACGATCTCGCAGCCCAGTTCTTCGGCGGCGGAGATTTCCGAGGCGGAGCCGCAGCCCGGGCTGTAGGGGATCTTACGACGGTTGCAGACCTTGGCCACGTCGGCATTGAGGATAGGTCCCACAACAAATTTGGCGCCACTGGCGATGAACAGGCCCGCGGTAGGCGCATCCACGATCGAGCCCACGCCCATGATGACGCTGGGATCGGCCTTGGCGAAATGACGGGCAACATCCAGGAAGATATTGGCCGCGAAGTCGCCGCGGTTGGTGAACTCGATGCACTTGGCGCCGCCATTGGCGCAGGCCTGGATCACCTTGAGGCAGACCTCGACATCGTGATGGAAGAAGACCGGGATCATGCCCTGGTTCATCATCCCCTGCAGCACCGCCATACGATCATGTGTCATAAAATGTCTCCCCAAAGGCCGCGGTTGCCCGTGATTTTACGACGCTCTTATAACTGCTGTTTCCTCAGATCGATAGCGCAGAATAACAAAATGAAATCAGACCACTACGCCACGCCGCGCGTGAATTTTGATCCCTTGTAAGTTGTCTTCGCGGCCTATTTAACGACTGCGATGGCCCGCCTGACCCTCACCCCGGAAATGCTGGAAACCGCCTATGAATATCTGCGCGTCAGCCCGCCTCTCTATCGCTGAAACCTGCCGCATGCTGACCAGGGATGTTCCGGGCGATGGGCGACAAGGACCGTTTCGGCCATTTTCGCGACCGTCACCGCAAGGAGCGGGCGATGACGGTTTCAGCGAAATCGCCATTTCCGCCGGCATTGTGCGTTCCGGCGATGTGCTGATCTCCACCATGGCGCATGAGATGATACATCTGTACCAGCACGAGACCGGCACGGTGCGGGGCCATCACAACCCGAAGTTCCGCAAGCCGTCCACTTGGATCTGCCCCATTCAAGGCTTTGATCTCGAGATACTCTAAAGCGGCTTTTCGTAGACACGGTAGGTCTTGTAGGGGATGCCGCCTCCTATCTCGATGACGTGGCGCATCTTGTCGTTGCGTTCCAGGATCCAGGACAGTTCGCTCTCCATGGCGCCGCGTGAGAAATTGAACTCCCGCACCGAATGGACCACCGATAGCGCCATCGCCGCGCCGACCGGAGAGGTCTGCAGCGCCTTGCGCACCCCCATCATCGGCATGCGTGCGGTTTT
>JAPLPI010000020.1 GCA_026400305.1 Alphaproteobacteria bacterium
CCAGTTGCGCAGCACATACTTGGGATTGACCTCGTCGAGGTCCAGAACGTGCTCGCGCTCGGTACGGACCCGGTAGCGCGACAACCAGGCTTCGGCATCGACATTGGCTGGCCCGAACAGCGCAAGCCAGTCCTGATCCTCGCCGCTGAGATTGCGAAAGCTCAACGTGTAGTCGGCCCGCGCCTTGGCCATCAGGTTCAGCAAATCGCCGATCAACTGGTCGTCGCCGGGCTCCTTGCGCGCCAAACCCAGCTTGGCGCGCATCAGGGTGCGGTAGCGGGTGCGATACAGGCCTTCATAGGTATCCAGCGCACTGATCAGCGCGTCCTTTTCAATCAGGCTGGATAGGGCGAAGGCCAGCGCCCGCAGGTTCCAGTGCGCGATGGCCGGCTGCATGTCGAAGGCATAGCGCCCCTGTTCGTCGGTGTGATTGCAGACAAAGCCGGGATCATAGGCTTCCATGAATCCGAACGGGCCATAGTCCAGGGTCAGGCCCAGGATGGACATATTGTCGGTGTTCATCACACCATGGGCAAAGCCCACCGATTGCCAGCCGGCCACCAGTTCGGCGGTGCGCTTGACCACTTCGCCGAACCAGGCGGCATGGTCGCCCGCCAATTCTGGAAAATATTCCGCGATGACGTGATCGGCCAGCTGGCGTACTTGGTCGTGCTGGCCCTTGTGGAAGAAATGCTCGAAATGGCCGAAGCGGACATGGCTTCGCGCCAGCCTGGTCAGCACAGCGCCCGGTTCAGCCATTTCGCGATACACCTGTTCGTTGGTGGCGATGATGGCCAGCGCACGGGTCGAAGGAATGCCCAGTGCGGCCAGCGCCTCGCTGCACAGATATTCGCGGATGGAGGAGCGCATTACGGCGCGGCCGTCGGCAAAGCGTGAATAGGGTGTTTGCCCCGCGCCTTTCAACTGGATGTCCCACAATTCGCCGGCCGCATTGCGCGCCTGCCCGATCAGCAGCGCACGCCCATCGCCCAATTGCCCCGCCCAGACGCCGAACTGGTGGCCGGAATAGACCATCGCCAGCGGCGCAAAACCGGTCGGCGGAGCATGACCGGAAAACACCTGGGTGAAAGCCGGATCCGAAAGGGCGTTCGCGTCCATGCCGATCAGCGCAGCGGCTTTCGGGTTGGCATGCAGCAACCGGGGATGAACCCCGACCTTCTCGGCCGGCATCAAGGTGTAGAACTCGCCCGGCAGGCGGGCGTAATGGTTTTCGAATTTCAGGCCGAACATGCGCTTACCCTGAACGCTTCAGCGCCTGAATGCAATTTTCTAGCTCACCGAGAAAACGCGAGCGATCCTGCTTGGAAAAGCCCGCATGATGAGTCTGGCCGCCCGGAGTCAGCTCGCGCAAGTACCGGCTGAGTTCCCGCATCCCTAACGCCATGCCGATGCCATCCTGGGTGAAGGCCTTGCCATTGGGACCCAGCACGCGCGCGCCTTTTTCCAGGCAGCGCGACGCCAATGAAATGTCGGCGGTGATGCAGATGTCGCCAGAAGTGATCTGCTCGACGATCCAGTCATCGGCGACATCTGCCCCTTCCGCAACGATGATGTGGCGCAGGAGGGGATTGGTCGATGGGCGCAGACCGCCATTGCTGACGATGGTGACGGAGAGGTTATGCCTCTCCGTCACCTTCTCGACCTCTGCCTTTACCGGGCAGGCATCGCCGTCAACAAACAGTGCAATCAAGCAGCGCTGGTCCGCTTCTTGTCGTTGTTGCGATGCCAGTGCGGGCGCGAACCGTTGCGCTTGGCCGGGGCATGGGGATCGCCATGCGGCAAGCCCTCGCTACGTCCGCCGCCCGGCTTTTGACCGCCGCCCTTTTGGCCGCTCGGCTTGCCATGGCGATGTCCATGGGGACGACGCGGCTCCTCCTGCTGGCGGCGCTGCTCTTCGGTCAGCTCCGGCAGGTCATGCGCCACCGGCTCGATTTTCATGCGGATGATGCGCTCGATGTCGCGCAGATAGCTACGTTCCGAAGCATCACAGAAGCTGATCGCGATGCCTTCGCCGCCGGCGCGCGCGGTGCGGCCGATGCGATGGACATAGCTTTCCGGCTCATTGGGCAATTCGAAGTTTACCACATGGCTGATATTATCCACGTCGATGCCGCGGGCGGCGATGTCGGTGGCCACCAGCACGCGCGCCTTGCCGGTCTTGAACATGTCCAGCGCCCGCTGGCGGGCATTCTGGGACTTGTTGCCGTGGATGGCTTCCGCCACCACGCCGGTGCGCGACAGATGCTCGGCCACCTTGTTGGCGCCGTGCTTGGTGCGGGTGAACACGATCACCCGGTTCATCGCCACGTCCTTCAACAATTCGCTGAGAAGCTGGCGCTTCTGCGGCGCCGGCACGAAATACAGCTTCTGCTCGACGCGGTCGGCGGTCTGGCCCTGGGGCGCGACTTCGATCCGCTCGGGTGAACGCAGCATGTCGTGGGTCAGCTTGACGATGTCGTCCGGCATGGTTGCCGAGAAAAGCATCGACTGGCGCTCGCGCGGCAGCATCGCCACCAACTTGCGCACATCGCGGATGAAGCCCATGTCCAGCATGCGGTCGGCTTCGTCAACGATGAAGGTATTCACCGCGTTGAGCTGAACCTGCTTCTGTTGCACCAGGTCCAGCAGGCGGCCCGGTGTCGCCACCAGGATGTCCACACCCTTGGACATGTTGCGGATCTGGGTGTTCTGGTTCACACCGCCCAGGATCACGGTCATCTTCAAATTCAAGAAGCGGCCATAGGTGCGCAGCGCTTCCTCGATCTGCACCGCCAGTTCGCGGGTCGGGGCAAGGATCAACGCCTTGGCCTGCTTGGGCCCGGGCGGGACATGGCCGATGGACAGTTTCTGCAGCAGGGGAATGCCGAAGGCAGCCGTCTTGCCGGTGCCGGTCTGGGCGATGCCCAGCAGGTCGCGGCCGGCCAGCAGCGCCGGAATGGCGCGGGTCTGGATGGGGGTGGGTGTGGTGTAATTCTCTGCCGCCAGGGCGCGCAGAATCGGCTCGGCAACGCCAAGCGTCTGGAAAGTCACGTCAGTCACAAAAGTCCTTAAAAACCGCGGGAACGCGCCAAAGGGCGCGGATTTACGGCTGGTTGCCGTCTTCCACGCACACTGGAGGGAACGGAGGTCAAAGCTGAGATCCGGCGATGGCAGCGCTGCGGTCATCTGACCATTGGCGCCTTGTGCGGTCGCACGGATACCGTTTGTATGATAGTGTTCGGGCCAGAAGTCAACCATTTTTTGTTGCGTCGCAATAAAAAGACCGTAACATTTGTACGATTAGCCCCGTTGTGGGGTAAGGCTTTCTGTAGTCATCATGTCGCAGTCACCCTCGCACAGCCGGGGCGCAAAGGGGGCTTGGGGTTTTCCAACCGGCATTGGGGCAGTGCGTCGGTTCTCATGGCATACGGTAATGACGGGCCTAAGCCCATTTCGCAGGCTTCTGCGAAGGGCAAGGTGAAGTGGTTCAACGCCACAAAGGGTTACGGTTTCATCACATTGGACAATGGCGGCGACGCCTTCTGTCACGCCAGCGCCTTACAGGCGACGGGGCACGCTGATGTGCAGCCGGGCACCACGATTGTCTGCGATCTGGCCGACAGCCAGCGCGGCCTTCAGGTGGTGACGGTTCACAGCGTGGACCTCTCGACGGCGGAAGCACCAAGCCGAGCGCCGCCCGGCGACCGCTTTCGCGGTGGTGGCTACGGCGGCGGCGACCGTTTCGGTGGTGGCGGCGGATATGGCGGCGGCTACCGGGACAACAACGCGCCCTCCGGCCCCATGGTCGAAGGCAAGGTCAAGTTCTTCAACGACCAGAAGGGCTTTGGCTTTGTGATGCCCGACAGCGGCAGCGGCGACATCTACCTGCACGCCAGCGCACTGCGGCGTTCGGGCGTTCAGGCGGTGGAGCCAGATCAGCGCATCCGCTATTCGACTCGCCAGGGCAATAAAGGCGTCGAAGTCGACAAGGTCGAGATTATCTAGACCGTCGTAGATTTCGCGATTCCGGGCGCTACGTCCGGATCGTTCTCGACTTCTTTCAGCTTTTCGCGCGCAGCGGCGGCTTCACGCTGCTTGTTCCACATCGAGGCGTAGTGGCCGTTCTGGGCCAGCAGATCGGAGTGGCGGCCACGTTCGATGATCTGGCCGTGATCCAGCACCAAAATCTCGTCGGCATCCACAACGGTGGACAACCGGTGCGCAATCACCAGTGAAGTCCGGTTGCGGGACACGATGTTGAGCGCAATCTGAATCTCGCGCTCGGTGCCAGTATCCAGCGCGCTGGTGGCTTCGTCCAAAAGGAGGATCGGCGGGTTCTTAAGAATGGTACGGGCGATGGCGACGCGCTGTTTTTCGCCGCCCGACAGTTTCAGGCCGCGCTCGCCCACCATCGCCTCATAGCCCATCGGCAATTCGACGATGAACTTGTCGATCTGGGCCAAGCGCGCGGCTTCCTTGATGTCGGCTTCATTGGCCCCGATGCGGCCATAGGCGATGTTGTACTTGACCGTATCGTTGAACAGCACCGTGTCCTGGGGAACGATGCCGATCACGCTGCGCAAGCTTTCTTGCGTCACGTCGCGGATATCATAGCCGTCGATGGTCACCTGCCCACTTTTGATGTCATAGAAACGGTAGAGAATGCGGCTGATGGTGGACTTGCCGGCGCCGGAAGGCCCCACGATCGCCACCGTCTTGCCGGCCGGCACCGTGAAGCTGATGCCTTTGAGCACAATGCGTTCGGGATCATAGGCGAACACCACATTTTCGAAGCGTATCTCACCGCCCGTCACCACCAGCGGTTTGGCATCCGGCTTGTCCTGGACTTCGCGGGGCTGGTGCAACAGCCGGAACATGGCTTCCATGTCCACCAACCCTTGGGTGATCTCGCGGTACACGGTGCCCAGCAGGTTCAGAGGCTGGTAGAGCTGGATCACGATCAGGTTGGCGGCGACGAACTGGCCTAGGCGGACTTCGCCCGACTTGACCATCATGGCCGCCAGCACCAGCACCACCCCCTGCCCCAGCGCGATGATAGCGGCCTGGCCGGTATTGAGGATGGACAGCGAGGTCTGCGACTGGATGGAGGCGTTGGAATATTTCTCCATCGAGACGTCATAGCGCCGCGTCTCATGCTTCTCGTTGTTGAAATATTTGACGGTCTCGAAATTCAGCAAACTGTCCACCGCCTTGGTATTGGCGTCGGTGTCGCTTTGATTCATCTCGCGGCGGAAGGCGATGCGCCAGCGGGTGACGGCGACCGTGAACCAGCTATAGGCCGCAACCATGGCGATGGCAGTCAGCGCCACCCAAATGTTGAAGGTCCACAGCAACAACCCGGCATAGATCAGAACCTGGAAGATGATCGGGAACACCGAGAACAGTGCAAAAGACAGTATATTGTCGATGCCGCGGGTGCCGCGCTCGATGATACGCGACAGCCCGCCAGTCTTGCGCTCCAGGTGGAAGCGCATCGACAGGGTGTGGACATGGGCAAAGGTCTCCACCGCCACTTCGCGCATGGCGTGATACTGGACCTTGGCGAAAATGCCATCGCGCAGCTGGGCAAAAGTCTGCATCATCACGCGCGACATCGCATAGGCCGCAACCAGCGCGATCACCACCCACAGCACCGCGGCCTGGGGCGTGGTGCCGAAGGCATCTACCGCCGCGCCCAGAAACTGCTGCGACACGGTGGTGGCGATGATGCCCGCCATCAAGAAGATGATGCTCCACACCACCCGCCAGCGCAGGTCGGGCCGACCCACGGGCCACAGATACGGCATCAGCCGCCACAGGGGCTTGAAGGAGGGTGCGCCGCTGCCGTCTTCGACCGGATGGGCCATCTAGCGGCCCATATCCCCGCCGGCGAAGGTGATAAACCCGACGATCATGGCCAGCAGGGCCACGGCCCCAACAATCAGCAACCAGCGCGGCAAAATATTCTCCGTGGCAAGGGACGAAAACCCGTTTAGGAAGGCAGAGGTTTAAATAAGTATCACGAACTTGCGCAACCCTGTCGGCAATATGGAAAAGAAAAAAGCGGCCATCTGCGTGTTCTGCGGCTCCTCCTTCGGCACGGACCCCGCTTTCCGCGATGCGGCCCGCGCCATCGGGGCCGGAATCGCCAAAATGGGGCATGTGCTGGTGTTCGGCGGCGGCAGCCCCGGCCTGATGGGCGATGTCGCCCGCGCGGCGCGGGAAGCGGGAACCGCGGTCGAGGGAATCTTGCCCGGCTTTCTGCGCGACGTGGAACCACCTTTGACGCATGGTGAAACCACCGAAATTGTGCCCGACCTGTTCGAGCGCAAGCAGAAGATGATGGACCGCGCCTGCGGCTTTATCGTGCTGCCGGGAGGCCTGGGCACATACGACGAATTCTTCGAAGTGCTGACCAGCGCGCAGCTTGGCGTACAGATCAAGCCCATCATCCTGGTCAATGTGAACGGCTATTTCGACCCGCTGGAAGCAATGCTGCAGGCTTCGGTCAAGGGCGGCTTTTTGCGCCAGGAAAATCTGGCGCTCTATCGGATCGCGCCGGACGCGGATGCGGCGCTGACGATGATGGCGCAAGCGCTCGGCTAGACCGGCGCGCTGTCCTTATACAGCTTGTAGATGATCGAGTCGGTCAGCGCTTCGAACGAC
>JAPLPI010000288.1 GCA_026400305.1 Alphaproteobacteria bacterium
CTTCCAGTCGCCGGTCGCCAGCGCCGGACGGACGGCGAATATCTGAATACCCAGGATGTAAATGACATAGAAAATCACCGCCACGACCATGTTGGGGTTGTCGGCGAGCAGCGCCCCCAGGTCTTTCTGGTACAGGCCTTTGGAGGCGGTGGTGAGCCAGAAAAAGTCAAGCCCGCCCATCACCAGGACGCACACACCATAGGCAATCAGAAAAGCCATCGTTTACCCTTGTCCTGCGGTTTTTTTACGCGCGTCAGCGGCCTCCAGATCATTTAGGCTCCGATGATCCGGTGATCGCAAGGGGGCGTAACTAATTCGATGGCAAAAATAGCTATTGTCGGGACGGGGATTTCGGGGCTGGGAGCTGCGTTTTTGCTGAACCCGAACCACGACATCACGGTCTATGAGAAAGCTGCCCGTATCGGCGGCCATAGCCGCACCATGACCGTGGACCATGACGGCGAGGCTATTCCCGTGGATACCGGCTTCATCGTCTTCAACCGCCCCAACTATCCCAATCTGACCGGCCTGTTCGCCCATCTGGGTGTGCCCACCCATGCTAGCGACATGACCTTTGCCGCCTCCATCAAGGATGGTTGGCTGGAATGGGGCCTGAAGGACTTGGACTCGTTGCTGGGCCAGCGCCGCAACCTGCTACGGCCCCGCTTCGGCCTGCTGGTACGCGACGTCCTGAAGTTCAACGCCCAGGCGCAAGACACGGTCGAGCGTCATCCCGAACTGAATGTCCAGGGCCTGATCGACAAGCTGGGTCTGGGCGACTGGTTTCGCCGCTTTTATCTGCTGCCCATGTCGGGCGCGATCTGGAGCTGCCCGCCCTGCGAGATGATGACTTTCCCTGCGCGCACTTTGGTGCAGTTCTTCGCCAATCATCACCTGATGTCATTCACCGGCCAGCCGCAATGGCGCACCGTCACCGGCGGATCACAGGAATATGTCAGCCGCCTGATCGCCCCTTTCGCCCATCGCATCCGGACACATTGCGCCGCCGTGGCAGTGACGCGACAGGATGGCAAAGTCCAGATCAAGGACGCCCAGGGCGGCAGCAATACTTTCGACCAGGTGGTGATGGCCAGCCATGGCGATGAAACACTGGCCTTGCTGAAGGACGCGGACCGCGAGGAACAGGATGCGCTGTCCCCGTTCCGCTACCAGAAGAACATCGCCGTCCTGCACCGCGACGAAAGCATCATGCCGCGCCGTCGCCGCTGCTGGGCAAGTTGGAATTACGTCTCGGACGGGGACATTCTTCATCCCAAGATCACGTCACCTACTGGATGAACCTGCTGCAGGGAATCGACCAGAAGTATCCGCTGTTCGTCAGTCTCAATCCCAAGCGCGAAATTCCGGACCATCTGGTGTTCGACCGCACCGAGTTCGACCATCCGGTATTCGACGAGGCCGCCATCGCCGCCCAGATCCGCGTCGCTCAGCTTCAGGGCCGCCGCGGCACCTGGTTTGCCGGCGCCCATCTGGGCCATGGCTTTCACGAGGACGGTCTGGCCAGCGCCGTGCGCGTGGCCCGCGGGCTAGGCGCACAGATCCCATGGGACACCGGCGCCATCGCCGCGCCCGGCGCGCCGGAGCAAAAGACCCGCCCGGCGGTGTTGATGTCCGGCTTCCCGGGTCGGGACCCGGTGCCGGCCGAATTGTTTTGAGCGCTGCTGCCGTTTAGTCTTAGCCGCTTGCTAGGAAAGCCACGATGTCTTTGATACCTGCCGCCTATATCGAGAAAAGCTGGCGCAAGGCGATCAACTCGCTGGAGTATGGCACCCTGACCTTCATCTCCCCCAATGGCGAGGTTTCCGTCCATCAGGGCGCCAATCCCGGTCCGTCGGCGCGCTTTCACATCCATGACTGGGACGTGCTTCGCCTGATCATGGCGCGCGGCGATATCGGCCTGGGCGAAGAATATATCGCGGGCAGCTGGGACACCGACAGCGTCGAACGGCTGGTCAGCCTGTTCCTGCTGAACCTAGATCATTTGTCCAATTTCTCGGACGGCAACATCTTCAACCGCATCGGCTTTGTGATCCACAACGCACTGGTGCGGCGCAATTCCATTGCCGGCTCGTCACGTAACATCAAGAAACATTACGACGTCGGCAACAACTTCTACTCATTGTGGCTGGACAAGAGCATGACCTATTCCTCGGCGCTGTATAACGGCACCGACGAGTTGTACTGCGCCCAGCAGAATAAGTATGAGCGCATCCTGTCCAAGTTCACGCAGAAGAAGGCCGATGTGCTGGAAATCGGCTGCGGCTGGGGCGGCTTTGCCGAACGCGCCGCCGCCGACAGCCACCATGTCACCGGCCTGACCATCTCGCCGGCCCAGCACAAGTTCGCCACCGCGCGGCTGGGCGGCGCTGCCGACATCAAGCTGGAAGATTATCGCCTCAGCAAAGGCAGCTTCGACAACATCGTCTCCATCGAGATGTTCGAGGCGGTGGGCGAACATTACTGGCCAGCTTATTTTTCCACCGTGGCTGACCGGCTGAAGCGCGGCGGCCGCGCCGTCATCCAGACCATCACCATCAAGGATGAATTCTTCGCCGGCTATCGCACCCGAAGCGATTTCGTCCGCCACTATGTGTTCCCGGGCGGCATGCTGCCGTCCCTGGCGCGATTTCGCGAGGAAGCGGAAAAAGCGGGCCTGAAATTTGCCGGCGCCTTCGGCTTCGGCAAGGACTATGCCCGCACCCTGCGCGAATGGCTGGTGCGGATGCAGGCCGCCGAGCCCCAGATCAGAGCCCTGGGCCATGACGAGCAATTCCTGCGCAACTGGGAATTCTATCTGGGCATCTGCGCCGCCACCTTTGAGGTGGCGCGCACCGACGTGGTGCAGGTGGAACTGGTCAACGCTTGAGGGCTGGGCGCGCTAATCCCTTCGCGCCTTATGGCCATAAATTGGCTGTTTTTGTATACAAGATTAGGTATTGGAGGGCCTCGTGAGGGAAACAAAAAAAGGCTTATCCATGCTTCGCAAGAGTTTCGCCGTGCTGGCACTTCTGGCCGGGTCCACTATCGCGGCCAATGCGGCCGACGCCAAGGCAGGTGAGGACGTATTCAAACGCTGCGCAGTTTGCCACACCAGCGACAAGGGCGGCGGCGATGGGCTGGGCCCCAACCTGTTCGGCATTGTCGGCCGCAAGGCTGCCACCCGCCTGGGCTTTGCCTATTCGGCCCCGCTGCAGAAGTCCGGCATCGTCTGGACCGAAGCCAACCTGACCAAGTGGGTCGCCGGACCCGCCCGCTTGGTGCCTGGCACCAAGATGGCCTTTGCTGGCATCGGCAGCATTAAGCAGCAGGGTGATCTTGTCGAATATCTCGAGAAACTGAAATAAGCCGACGACTTGCGGCATTTTGACGCGTCTTTGAGCTTTGGATTTAACCGCTATTGTTGCAGTGCGGCAATGGTGGGCCCATTATCCCTGCTGGTTTCGTTGACAGGCCTCGGCCTACGGCCATATTTTTTGCACCGCACAAAAGCAGGACGGGGCGCCGCTTCCGCCGCGAAATCGCCGTCCATTGGGGTCGAAGAAACGCCATGAAGGTTCTGGTGCCCGTCAAGCGGGTGATTGACTACAACGTGAAGGTTCGCGTGAAGGCGGACCAGAGTGGCGTGGACTTGGCTAATGTCAAAATGTCCATGAACCCTTTTGACGAGATCGCGGTGGAAGAAGCCGTGCGCCTCAAGGAAAAGGGCAAGGCCACCGAGGTGGTCATCGTCTCCATCGGGCCACAGCAAGCTTCCGAGACTATTCGCACCGCGCTGGCGATGGGCGGCGACCGGGGGATCCTGGTCAAGACCGACCAGATGGTGGAGCCGCTGGCGGTCGCCAAGATTCTCAAGGCCATCGTGGATGCCGAACAGCCGGGCTTTGTCATTACCGGCAAGCAGGCGATCGACGACGACGCCAACCAGGTGGGCCAGATGCTGGCCGCGCTGCTGGGCTGGCCGCAGGGCACCTTTGCCCATTCGCTGGAGCTAGCTGACGGCAGCGCCAGGATCACCCGCGAAATCGACGGCGGCCTGCAGACCATCGAAGTGAAGTTGCCGGCGGTGATGACCACCGACCTGCGGCTGAACGAGCCGCGCTATGCCTCGCTCCCCAATATCATGAAGGCAAAGAAGAAACCGATCGAGGAAAAGTCCCCCGCCGATCTGGGCGTGGACATCACCCCACGCTTCAAGGTGCTGAAGATTTCCGAGCCGCCCAAGCGCAACAGCGGCGTGAAAGTCTCCGGCGTGCCGGAGCTTCTCGACAAGCTCAAAGCCGATGGGGTCATCTGATGGCATCGCTGGTAATCGCCGAACATGACAATGCATCGCTGAAGGACGCGACCCACAAGACGGTGACAGCAGCGGCGCAGGTTTCGACGCCGGTGCATGTGCTGGTGGCGGGCGAGAATTGCGCCGCGGTCGCCGAAGCCGCCGCCAGGATTGCCGGTGTGGAGAAAGTTCTGCTGGCGGATGCGCCTTCTTATGCACGCCAGCTGGCCGAGCCGATGGAAGCGCTGCTGCTGTCCATCACGGACAAATACGACGCCATCCTGGCGCCGGCCACCACGACGGGAAAGAATATCCTGCCACGCGTCGCTGCCAGGCTGGATGTGGGCCAGATTTCCGAAATCCTGAAAGTGATTTCGCCCGACACGTTCGAGCGGCCGATCTATGCCGGCAATGCCATCGAGACCTTGCGGGCGCCCGAGGGCAAGAAGGTCATCACCATCCGCATCACCGCTTTCGCAGCAGCTGGCGAAGGCGGCCGCGCCACCATCGAGCAGATCGTCGCCGCATCCGATGCCGGCCATTCCAAATTTGCCGGCGAAGCCCTATCCAAGTCCGAGCGTCCCGAGCTGACCTCCGCCAAGGTTGTCATCTCCGGCGGGCGCGGGCTGGGTTCGGCGGAAAACTTCAAGCTGCTGGATTCCATCGCCGACAAGCTGCATGCGGCCGTGGGCGCATCCCGCGCCGCGGTGGATGCGGGCTATGTGCCCAATGACTATCAGGTCGGCCAGACCGGAAAGGCCGTGGCCCCTGATCTGTACATCGCGGTTGGCATTTCCGGCGCCATCCAGCACCTGGCCGGCATGAAGGACTCGCGCAAGATCGTCGCCATCAACAAGGACGAGGAAGCCCCCATCTTCCAGGTGGCCGATTACGGCCTGGTGGGCGACCTGTTCAAGATTATCCCCGAGCTGGACGAAGAACTGTCCAAACGCGGCTACAAGTAAAGGCAATCCAAATGGCAGTTGAGAAAATCGGTGTGGTAGGCGCGGGGCAGATGGGCACCGGCATCGCCCACGTGCTGGCGCTAGCCGGCTATGACGTTGTGCTGGACGACATCAACAAGGATGCGCTGTCCAAGGCCATCGAGCGGGTGCAGAAGAACATGCAGCGCCAGGCCGCCAAGGGCCTGATCAAGGAAGAAGAGATCGCGCCCGCTCTGGCCCGTATCCGCGTCACCGCGACATTGGACGATCTGAAAGATCGCGACCTGGTGATCGAGGCAGCCACCGAAGACGAAGCCATCAAGAAGAAAATCTTCCAGGACCTGTGCACGCGCATCTCGCCCAATGCGATGATCGCCACCAACACCTCATCCATCTCGGTGACGCGCCTGGCGGCCTCGACCGACCGGCCGGAGCATTTCATCGGCCTGCATTTCATGAACCCGGTGCCGGTGATGCAGCTGGTGGAAGTGATCCGCGGCATCGCCACCAATGACTCCACGTTCCAGTCGGCGCTGGAGATCGTGCCGATGATCAACGAGGCGGTCTATACGCTGTATGAAGGCGTGGGCAATGTGGACGCAATCGATACCGCCATGCGACTGGGCGCCAACCATCCCATGGGTCCGCTGCAGCTGGCCGACTTCATCGGCCTGGATACCTGCCTAAGCGTGATGCAGGTTCTGTATGAAGGCCTTGCGGATTCCAAGTACCGCCACTGCCCGCTCTTGGTGAAATATGTCGAAGCCGGCTGGCTGGGCCGCAAGACCGGCCGCGGTTTCTACGACTATCGGGGCGAACATCCAGTGCCGACCAGATAGATCAGATCCGCGCGGTTCTAGCTGCCGGTAATTCTCTTGAAGTAAGCGACGGCCTCAGGCGAGGCCCACTCCACCGTGGTCGGCAGGCCCGGCACCACGAAGCTGCGCATCAGCATGCGATCAGAATCGACATAGACCGGCAGGGTGCCGGCGCCATGACTTTTCAGGAAGGCGCCAGCGTCCACCTTGGTGCTGTCGGCATTAATCGCCAGAACCCGCAGGCCCGGCGCGTGGGCCTGGAGCCGGGCCAGAAACGGCAGCTCGCTGACACAGGGCGCGCACCAAGTTGCCCACAGGTTCAGCAGCACATAGCGGCCCTTGAATGCATCCAGCGCATGCCTGTCACCCTTACCGTCGGCAAAGGTCACCGCCGGGGCGGGTTTGGGGGCTTTTTCCAGCACCAGCACGCCCAAAGACAGCGGCGGCTCGATCCCCTGATGGACAGAAAGCAGGCCTTTCCCATATAGGATGCCCATTGCCAGCGCGACAATCACGGCCAGACTGATGATGATTTTCTTGGTCATGGGCTTTCGAAAGAAAAGATGAGCACGAACAAAATGTGGGGCGGACGCTTCCAGTCCGGACCCGCTGATATCATGAGGGAGATTACCCCCTCGATCGATTTCGACAAGCGCCTCGCCGCCGAGGATATCGCGGGATCGCGGGCGCATTGCCGCATGCTGGCCAGCGAAGGCATCATTGCCAAGGATGACGGGCTGAAGATCCTGGATGGCCTGACCACCATCGAAAAGGAAATCGCCGAGGGCACGTTCGTCTTCAAGCGCGAACTCGAAGACATCCATCTCAATATCGAATCCCGGCTGTCCGAGCTGATCGGCCCGGTGGCCGGACGGCTGCACACCGCCCGGTCGCGCAACGACCAGGTGGTGACCGATTTTAGGCTGTGGGTGCGCGCCGCCTGTGAGCGCGCCGATGCGGGCCTGAAAGCCCTGCAGCTGGCGTTGCTGGGACAGGCGGAAAAGCACACCGACACCATCATGCCGGGCTTCACCCATATGCAGGTGGCGCAGCCGGTCACCTTTAGCCATCACATGCTGGCCTATGTCGAGATGTTCGGGCGCGACCGCGGCCGCTTCGAGGATGCCAAGAAGCGGCTGAACGAATCCCCGCTGGGCGCTGCGGCACTGGCCGGCACGTCGTTCCCTATCGACCGCGACGCCACCGCCAAGAGCCTGGGCTTCATCCGGCCGATGCGCAATTCCATGGACGCCATTTCGGCGCGCGACTTTGCGCTGGAATATCTGGCGACCTGCACCATCGCCGCCGTGCATTTGTCACGGCTGGCGGGCGAGTTGGTGCAATGGTCCACGCCGGCCTTCGGCTTTGTGAAATTGTCGGACGCTTTCACCACCGGCTCGTCCATCATGCCGCAGAAGCGCAATCCCGACGCCGCCGAACTGGTGCGCGGTAAGACGGGACGGGTGCTGGGCGATTTCGTGGCGCTAGCCACCGTGGTCAAGGGGTTGGTGCTGACCTATGGCACCGACCTGCAGGAAGACAAGGAACGGGTGTTCGACGCCGCCGACACGCTGGAGCTTTGCCTCGCCGCCATGGCGGCGATGATGGCCGACCTGACGGCGCAGCCCGAAGCGATGCGCGCCGCCTGCGTGGCGGGCTTTCCCACCGCCACCGATCTGGCCGATTGGGTGGTGCGGGTGCTGAAAAAGCCGTTCCGCGAGGCGCATCACATTTCCGGCTCCATTGTGAAGCTGGCCGAGGACAAGGGCGTCACCTTGGAAAAGCTGTCGCTTGCGGAGATGCAGACCATCGAGCCCGCCATCACCGATGAAGTGTTCAAGGTACTGTCGTTGGACGCATCCGTGAATTCACGCATGAGCCTGGGCGGCACCGCGCCGGCGCGGGTGAAAGAACAGCTCAACCATTGGCGGGGAGCCCTGAAATGAGGAAGATCATCATTCTGGCGGCCGTGGCGATTGCACTGGCCGCCTGCGGCGTGAAGAACGACCTGGTCAAGCCCAACGGACAGACCTCTCCGCGCGACGAACAGAATCCTTCAAAGCCGCCTTATCCTCTGGGACGTTAATTGAACCACTTTCAATACAAGGACGGCGTGCTGTGCGCGGAAGGCGTGCGACTGGACCTGCTGGCTGAAAAAGTCGGCACGCCTTTCTATTGCTATTCTACCGCCACCTTTGCGCGGCACTACAAGGTGTTCGTAGAGGCCGTGCCTGCCGGGTCGCTGGTGGCCTATGCCATCAAGGCCAACGACAATCTGGCGG
>JAPLPI010000140.1 GCA_026400305.1 Alphaproteobacteria bacterium
CCAGGCTGCCGGGCGGACGCGGCAATGGCGAGGCCATCCGCACATTTATCGATCTGCCACCGGACGCCGACATCGTCACCATGTTCGTGCATGTCCCGGGCCGCAAGCTTCTCGTCGCTGCCACATCGGGCCACGGCTTCATCACCAGCGAGGACGATGCGCTGGCGATGACCAAGAAGGGCAAGTCGGTGATGAACGTGAAACCGGGCGTGGAAGCGGTATCATGCCGTCCCGCTGCCGGCGATTCTGTCGCCGTCGTGGGCGAGAACCGCAAGCTGCTGATCTTCAAGATCGACGAGGTGCCGGAGCTGGGCCGCGGGCAGGGCGTCTATCTGCAGCGCTACAAAGATGGCGGGCTGGTGGATGCCACAACCTTCACCTGGAAGGCGGGGCTGAAGGACGAGAACAACAAGCTGTTCGAGCCGTCCGAGCTCAAGGACTGGAGGGGCGAGCGCGCCCAGGCCGGCCGCATCGTGCCGCGCGGCTGGTCGCGCGGCGGAAAATTCTGCGAAAACTAGCCAACAACGTGGTTAACCGTTCGGGTGGATAGTCCTGCCCCAGAACGGGACAGTTCTTTTTGCGTTCGCTATAGTCGGCATGTCGCGCGCTCCCTCGGCTGTCATGTCTGCCCTTCGTATTCTTGCTCTTTCCTACCTCGCATCGGCTCCGGTCTTTGTCGTGGCCGCGACTCTCGCGGCCGATCCGCGGATTGTCCGGCAGACGACACGGGTCGTCGTTATGCTGATGCAGATGGCGCAGGATGCGCTCGCCCCCGTGCTGCGTCTTGATCTATCGTCTCCCGTTGTGCGCCTGACGCTGGCGTCGTCTGCCAAGGCGCCGCAGGAACGTGTCGCCGATCTGGAAGCAAGCGTCTCCATCACCATTCTGATGGACATATCGCCGGTATCCGCGCCGGGTCCCTCTTTGCCAGCGCCGCCCTTGCCAGAGCTGCCGGTGCCGCAGATGGCCCAGCCGCGCATCCCCAACATCCCGCCGTCTGACATCGGTATCGCCCGCAATGACGTGATGCCCATTCCCCTGCCGCCGCCGCTGGACGGAGCGCCCACCAACCGGGCTGCCGTGGTGGCGATGCGGCTTCGCGCGCGGTTGACGCCGGAGATGCTGGGGAATTTCGATCTGTTCTTTTATGTCAGCAAGACCGAGCGCAGACCGCTGGCGCAGGCATGTATGTCTTTCGAAAAACGCAATCGGGCTAACTCAATCCTCTGTATGACTGGGCCGCCTCGACGGGCCGTGAGCGCAGTGAAACAAGCCCGCGCGGCGTTCGCACCTTTACCGTCACGCCGACCGGCTATTACCAGATCGATTCTCAGCGCATGTACCGCGCCTATCATTCGGCAAGCTGGGACCAGGACATGCCCCATTCTCTGTTCTTTAATTGGGAGCGTGAGGGCCTGCAGACGGGGCTCGCCATCCATTCGGCAATCGGCGATGACATTGCGCGGCTGGGCCAGCGCGCCAGCGCTGGCTGTGTACACCTGTCACCGCAGAATGCCGCGCTTCTGTATCAGTTGATCCGTGCCGACTTCCGCGGGCTCGCGCCGCGTTTTGCCTACAATTATGATACGCAGATCATGAGCAATCGCGGCACCTTCATGCACGATGCCGCCGGCCGTTTGAAAATGGCCGACGGCTATCGCGTGTTGGTCGATATCGAGGATTATGGCGGCGCTAATATCGTCGCCTCATTGTTCTGACTTGCGCGTCAGAAAAACTTCAATTTAAGCGTGGCCGCTGACCAGCCAGAGAGGCAGGATGATCGGCAGAGAAATTTCGATGGCCCACAGAAGAACTGAACGCATACAAACTTCCAAAATCGTGCTGGGAGATATAACTTTCGTTGAGCCGGGAAGTTCCCTAGACAGGTAAGCGGCTCAGATCCACTTCATCACGGCCTGGGCTACTGGGCGAGGCATCTCGAAACCGTTCCTTGGTGGGGTCGTAGTCGTAAGCGAGATTTGCATGTTTGTGTCCGGTCACCCTGGCATCCCCCTGCAGCAGGCGAATGTTGCTGGGTACTGATAATCTGCATCCCGATGGCCCGGGCGCGAGCTTCACATTCAGTTCGTATGGATTGTAGATGAATTCGTCCTCGTGCGAGCGATATCTCCGCAGGACAAGGGTTTTGATCGTGATGGAGCCATTGCTCATATGGGTGTCTTCATATTGGACCGTCGCGGGCTTTCTATCGCCCAGGGCCAAGGTCCGCTTCCATTGCCAGTCTTTCAAATCACTATGAGCGCCATCGCGAAGCCATTTTTCAAACAGTTTGCTCACGCGGCTCCCGGCAGCTTTGCCGCCCAAAGACTTTTCCTTGCATGCGGCAAATGCATTGCCTAAGGCAAGGCAGAGTAGCGAAAGCCCGATCAAAATTAGGCGGGGAAACAGGCCTATGGCGCCACGCTATCACTGCCTGTTGGCCGCACAAGGGTCAGGCGCGCCGCAGCTCGTAGAGCGCGATGGCCGCGGCGTTGGAGACGTTCAGGCTTTCCATGGTTTTGGAAATAGGGATCAGGGCAGAGGCTTCGCAATGCTCCCGCACCAGGCGGCGTATGCCGTCGCCTTCCGAACCCAGCACCAGCGCCACGTCGCCCACGGGGTCAGCCACGGCCAGGGTCTGCTCGCCATCGCCTGCCAGCGCAATGCGCCAGAAGCCATGTTCGGCCAGTTGATCCAAAGTACGGGCGATATTGACCACCTCGATATAGGGCACGATTTCCAGCGCGCCCGACGCGGCCTTGGCCAATGCGCCGGATTGCGGCGGGGCGTGGCGGTCCTGAACGATCACGGCGGTAGCGCCGAAAGCGGCGGCGGT
>JAPLPI010000369.1 GCA_026400305.1 Alphaproteobacteria bacterium
GGCAGCGACAACAATTTCACCTGGGAACAGTTCGCTGGCATCATCAACAAGGACCTGGCCGACGTACTGGGAAATTTCGTCAATCGCGTGACCAAGTTCTGCGTGGCGCGTTTCGACGGACAGGTGCCAGGCGAGGGTGAGTATGGCGAGGACGAAAAGGTGCTGATCGCCGAACTCGACCGTCGCTTTGCGCAATATGCCGAGTTCATGGAAGCGGCTGATTTTCGCAAGGCGATGGGCGAGATGCGCGCCATCTGGGTGGCGGGCAATGAATATATGACCCGCGCGGCGCCCTGGACACACATCAAGACCGACCGCGCCAAGGCCGCGGTTGGTGTGCGCATGGGGTTAAACCTGATACACCAGTTCGCACATCTGGTCTGGCCGGTGATGCCGGACTTCGCAAAGAACATTCATGAATGCATTCAGCCGGTGGGCTATCGCGGCGGGATCATCCCGTTTCCCGATGCGCCAATGGCGGAGCTGCTGGACGATTTGACGCCGGGCCAGCCGATCAAGGCGCCGGAATTGCTGGTGACCAAGATCACAGACGAACAGGTGGCCGAACTGAAGGTGCGGTTTGGTGGGTCACCCGCCGGTGCGCCTTAGCGCGCTAGCATACCCAGTGGACATGGGAGAGGCGGATGCCGCTGCGAGCTTTGTCGATCGGCCGGCGAGGGTAATTAATTTTCCACTGCGCCGCACCTTCGACCTCATCTACCTGGCGCAGCAGCGCGCCTTGCATGAAGAAGCGCTGGATACGATGCAGGGCTATGTCGAGAATGGCCAGGTTGATGATCTGCAGGCTTTTGCCCATCACATGGTGCCGGTCGTTCAGGACCATATCGCCATGCTGCGCAAGGTTCGCGATGATGTCGCCTATAATGATTAGCGCATAGGGCGCCCTGTCTTAAGGAGACAAGGGCTCCCAGCCATTGGTGCTCAGCGCTTCCAGCGGCGAGAAGCGGATCTTGTAATCCATCTTTTCGCTGCCGCGCACCCAATAGCCAAGATAGACATAAGGCAGATTTTTCTCCCGCGCCGCGCGCACATGATCCAGGATCATGTAGGTGCCCAGGCTCCGCGTCTCTTCCCCCGGATGGAAAAATGAATAGACCATGCTGAGGCCGTCCTTCAGGCGGTCGGTGAGTGCGCAGGCCACCAGCGTGCCGTCTTCCCTGCGGTATTCCACGATGTTGGTTTCCACCGGCGTTTCCTCGACCATGGCGACATAGTCGAACAGGCTCATGTCACTCATGCCGCCGCCCGGATGGCGGGAATCCAGATAAGTTCGCAGCAACGCGAATTGCTCGCGGGTGGCTTCGGTCGCTACTTCGGCGCGATGCAGGTCCTGGTCGCGGCGCAGGATGCGTTTCTGGTTGCGACTGGCGGCGAATGCCGCCCAGCCGGGCAAAGACCTTGCGCTCGACGCGGTCGGGCAGATAGGGGCACGGCCCGCCAGGGGTCAGAAAGAATTGCGGTATGCGTGTGCTGCGCTGGTCGGTCACGTCTGTTCTGTTGCTCGCAAGCCCTGTGTCGGGTCAAGTATGGCGGCATTCGCGCCGGAGTGAAGCGGATTATTCTCCGCGGTGTGTTTTCGCTTGCAGAAAAGGCCTTTAAGCCCGCAAAGCAGCCCGAGCTTACAGCCCGGTATGGGGCGCAATGGGCGGGGCATCGCGCATCAGCAGGATGGAGATACGACGATTGGCCGGTGCGTTGGGGACTTCGGGCAGCAGCGGTTTGGACAAAGCCTTGCCCGCAACTGATACCGACCGCGTTGTCGCCAGCCACGCCAGCCACCTGATTAAACCCTGGTCGGCCCTTGCGGGCTTTTCGCCGCGTCGCCTAACCTTTGAGCGATTATGTACAATCCCCATTAACCGAGTGTGAAGCGGGCCCCAGACAAGGTGGAATATGGACTTTGATACTAATGCTTTTCGCGCCGCGCTGGGCTGTTTTCCAACCGGGATTGCGGTGATGACGGCCGGCTCCGTCGAAACGTCCCATATTGGGATCACGGTCAACAGCTTCACCTCGGTGTCGCTGGACCCGCCTTTGGTGCTGTGGTGCATCGACCGGCGCTCGCGCCGCTATCCTTATTTCGCCGAAGCGCCGGCCTTCACGGTCTCCATCCTGGCGTCCGGCCACAAGGCAGTGTCGGCGCGCCTGGCAGGGCAGGGTGAGCATAGCCTGGATGGAATCGCGCTGGCGCCAACCGAATTGGGACCTCCGGGCCTGGCCGATTCGCTTGCGGTCTTCGAATGTGCCCGCGAGAGCGTGCAGGATGCGGGCGACCACGCCATCGTGATCGGCCGTGTGCTGAAATTCTCCCGCAATGACTTGGCTGGCGCGCCTTTGGTCTATTTCCGTGGTCGCTATGGTGCGCTCGCCCAAGGTGAACCGACGGAAGATCTGCCAGCACGCCGCGCCACCGACATCGACTGATTTTTTGCGCCATTTTTACTATCATCCACAATTTAGTGCTTGTTTTGCGGAAAATTTGTTGCACTGCGGTGCGATGAAATAAAAGCTTCACAATAATGCAGCGCCATAGTCACATTTTTTTGAGAAACCCTGGTTCATAGAAATTAACGGGGTTTTTATGAAAATTCGTCTTCTTCAGGGTGCAGCTATTATCGCAATTGCTTCCATTGCGGCTCCTTCCGCTTGGGGCCAAACCAATGTTCAGGTGGCAGATGCCGGCTATATGGGCGGCCTAGAGACGGTGACGGTCTCCGCGGAAAAGCGCGAAACCAACCTGCAGAAGACCCCCATCGCCATCTCGGTCATCAGTGCGCAGAACCTGGAAGACAGCCATGCGGGCAGCCTTCTGAGCCTCCAGGATGGCTCCATCCCCTCCTTGCGCGTCGCCACTTTTGAGTCCCGCCAGTCCGCGCTGACGGTCGGCATTCGCGGCATCGTGCCGTTCGACGCCAACCAGACCGCGCGTGACCAGGGCGTGGGCGTTTATGTTGACGGCGTCTATCTTGGCCGCCAGCAGGGCCTCAACGCCTCGCTTCTGGATGTGCAGCGCATTGAAGTGCTTCGTGGTCCGCAGGGCACCCTGTTCGGACGCAACACGGAAGGCGGCGCCTTGAGCATCGTCGCCAAGGCTCCGACCGGTGTGTTCGAGGGCCGGGCCGTGGGCGGCCTAGGAAATTATGGTTCCTATAATGCCGAAATGCACCAGAACTTCGCGAGTTTCTATGACATCTCCCTGAAATTTGACGGCATTATGCAGCACCAGGATCCGACCACGCTCAATCCCGCGATCGGTCAGGCCGGCTGGAACCAGTATGATCGCCGGGGCGGGCGCGTGTCCGCGCTGTGGCAGCCGAGCGACAAGTTCAGCGCCCTGTTGGCTGCCGACTATTCGGTGGATTACAATACTCCGTTCTTCAGCCAGCTGATCAACTTCAATCCCTATGGCAAGCGTGTCCGTACTTTGGCCGAAGTGACGGCCGTGGCCGCGGCCCCGGCTGGCACCATCAATCCGCTGTGGGCGAAGGAATTGGTACACAAGGAACGCCAGTACACCTCTGA
>JAPLPI010000084.1 GCA_026400305.1 Alphaproteobacteria bacterium
CTCAATGAAAAAGTGCTGGCGCGTACGCCGGCTGCGCGTTGGGGCACGCCGGATGACATGGCGGGGATCGCGGTGTTTCTGGCCGGTCCCGCGTCGGATTTCATCACCGGCACCGCCATACCTGTAGATGGCGGATATTCAGCGCAGGGCTAACCCCAAGGACTTTTACGCACCGGCGTTGCGCTGGCACCGGCCATCGCCGTGAGGCGCGCGATGCGTTCTTCGGTCGAGGGATGGGTGGCGAACAATCCGCCAATGCCGCCATGCAGCGGATTAATGATGAACATATGCGCCGTGGCGGGATTGGCATCGGCGGGATAATTCTCGATGTGCTTCGCCGCGCGCTCGATCTGGCCCAAGGCAGACGCCAGCCACATGGGGCGGCCGGTGATCTCCGCGCCGGCGCGGTCGGCTTCGAATTCACGGGAACGCGAAATCGCGGCCTGCACCAGCATCGCCGCAATGGGCGCAAGCATGGTCACCAGCAGCACGCCCACCATGCCCAGCGGATGCTCGCGGTCTCTGGAGCCGCCCATGAAGAAGGCCATGTTGGCCAGCATGGAAATGGCGCCCGCGATCACCGCGGTGATCGTCATGGTCAGGGTGTCGCGATGCTTCACATGGCCCAGCTCATGCGCCAGGGCGCCCGCCAACTCTTCCTGGCTCACCTGGCTCAGCAATCCGGTGGTGACACAGATGGCAGCATGATCGGGATTGCGCCCGGTGGCGAAGGCGTTGGGCTGGGGATTTTCGGTGATGTAGACCTTGGGTATGGGCAGCTGCGCCTGCGCCGCCAGTTTCTCCACCAGCCCGTACAGTTTCGGCTCGCTGGCGGCATCCACCTGGCGCGCGCCATACATGGACAGCAGCACCTTGTCGGAATTCCAGTAGGCAAAGGCGTTCATCGCCAGCGCCATGGCAAAGGCGATCAGCACGCCGGTGCTGCCGCCCAGCAGCGCACCCACCGCAATGAACAACCCGGTCAGGGCCGCCATCAGGATACCGGTACGAAGCGTATTCATCGTTTTATCCTTCCAGACACAGATGTAAGATCTGGCCATGGCCAATCAAGCAACACCCGAAGAAGTCGTTGCCCGGATTGCCGAGGCCGCCGAGCGCGCCAAGGCCGAAGCCGAAGCGCGCCGTGCCAAGGAAGCTAAGGTGCAATTGCCGCCGGAATTGGGCGGACCCAAGGGGCCCGAGCCCACGCGCTATGTCGACTGGGAAATCAAAGGCATCGTTTCAGACTTCTAGAAAGCTTCCGCCGTCATCTCTTCCAGCGCCCGGCGGATATCCGCCGGCCAGGCCTCGATATGGGCGGAAAACTCCTCGCCATGTCCGGCATACAGGGCGCGGATCGCCTCCTCGTATCCCGGCGCATTGCCCACCAGGGCGGTGGCAAAGCGATAGGCGGCGTCGCGCCGGGCGCGCTGCTGGGCTTTGGGATTGCGGCTGGCCTCCTCCACCAGCTTGCGCAGGGCGACCGAGGCGCCACCGGGCTGGGTGGCCAGCCAGTCCCAGTGCCGGGGCAGAAGCGTGACTTCGCGCGCTGTCACTCCCAGCCTGGGCCGGCCCGGCCGGACAGTCTCCTCGCTGGGCGGAAAGCGGGGGTCGATATCCACCACCCGGCCCGTCTCCCGGTCAAAGATCAGGGCGGCGGGGTCTTGGCGGCAGGCCTCGTAAACCTGGGACAGGGACCCGGAGGCCAGATGGTCGAAGCCGGAAAAGGCGGAATAGCTCATTGGTAATATTTATCCGGGTGAAATAGTATATTAAATAATATCCGGGTAAAAGTAAATCGGCTATTTGCCTTGATGCGAACGCCTCCAAGGTTCATCTAAAGAAGGCATTCCTAAGGCGGACACCATGTTCATTCAGACCGAATCCACCCCCAATCCCGCCACCCTCAAATTCCTGCCTGGCCGAGACGTAATGGGCGAAGGTGCGGTGGCCGATTTCCCCAGCGCCGACACCGCCGGCCGCTCTTCCCTGGCCAAGGCGCTGTTTTCGATTCCGGAAGTCTCCCGCGTGTTCTTCGGTGCCGATTTTATTTCGGTGACCAAGCGCGACGGCGACTGGAAGCATCTCAAGCCCGCCATCCTGGGCGCGGTGATGGAGCATTTCACCCAAGGCCATCCGCTGCTGGAAGGCGCCGCCGATGAGGCCGAAGAAACCTACAACGACGAGGACAGCGAGATCGTCGGCCAGATCAAGGAGTTGATCGAGACCCGCGTGCGTCCGGCCGTGGCACAGGACGGCGGCGACATCATCTTCAAGGGCTTTGACGGCGCCAGCGGTGTCGTCTCGCTGCATCTGCAAGGCTCCTGCGCCGGCTGTCCGTCTTCCACCATGACCTTGAAGAACGGCATCGAAAGCATGCTGCGTCATTACGTGCCCGAAGTGACGGCCGTCGAAGCGGTGTGATAGCCTTGGGCATGACAACTGCCGAGCCCTATCTGGGGCAAGCCGATCACGCTATATCCGACGCCGCGCTGGAGACGATTTTCCGCGCCGCCCGAACCATGCGCCAATGGCAGGACAAGCCGGTGTCGCCGGCGCTACTGATGGCAATCTATGACCTGGCGCGGCTGGGTCCCACCGAATCCAACATTACCCCGGCGCGTTTTCACTTCGTGGTGTCGAAAGCAGCCAAGGCGCGGCTGGAGCCATTGCTGGACGAAGGCAACCGCAAGCAGACCATGTTGGCACCCGCCACCGCTATTGTCGGCTATGACCTGGATTTCGCGCGCACCTTGCCGACTCTGGCGCCGCGCATCGCGGAAGGCGTGAGCCAGAAATTGGCCGGCGATCCGGAACGCGCGCGCCGGATGGCGATGCGCAGCGCCGGATTGCAAGGCGGCTATATCATCGTCGCGGCGCGGGGGCTGGGTCTGGATTGCGGACCTATGTCCGGTTTTGACCGGGAGGGTATCGACAAGGAATTCTTCGCCGGCACCGCCATAAAGTCCAATTTCCTCTGCAATCTGGGCTATGGCGTCGCGGACAGTGTTCGCCCGCGCGCCGCGCGGCTTGGCTTCGACGAAGCCTGCAAGATCCTGTGAAAATTCTCGCGGTCGATACGGCGTTGAGCGGCTGTTCTGTTGCGTTGCTGGAACACGACCAGATTCTGGCGCACATCTTCGAAGCCATGGACCGCGGCCATGCCGAGCGTCTGGCGCCGATTGTGGAAGAAGCCGTGCGCGGGTTTGACTTAACCGCGCTGGACCGCCTGGCCGTCACCACCGGCCCGGGGACCTTCACCGGCCAGCGTGTCGGGCTGGCCTTCATGCGCGGGCTTCGTTTGGCCCTGAAGCGCCCGCTGACCGGTGTCACCACCTTGGAAGTGATCGCCGCTAGCGCGATGTACGAGACGAAGCAATCACGGGCCGCCGTCATCCACGATGCGCGGCGCGAGGAAGCCTATCTGCTGCTGCAGGATGGCGACGCGACCGT
Organism: Alphaproteobacteria bacterium; assembly: GCA_026400305.1. Taxonomy (GTDB): domain Bacteria; phylum Pseudomonadota; class Alphaproteobacteria; order Micropepsales; family Micropepsaceae; genus Rhizomicrobium. The sequence goes on from JAPLPI010000084.1 coordinate 3,454, forward strand.
GCAGCAGCCTGTCGTGATGCTGTTCTCCGATGCCATTGAGCGCATCCGCGCCTTCGGCCCTTGTGCTGTGGCCGGCACCGGTGCCGAGGCGGCAAAAGAAGGCCTGGGCGGCGAATTCGTCCTGTCTGGTGTCCGCCAGCCGGATGCCTTGTGGGTAGCGCGGCTGGCGCAAAAGCTTGCACCCTCCAATGAAGCGCCCGGACCGCTTTATCTGCGCGCCCCCGATGCCAAGCTGCCGGGCGGTAAAACCCTTGTCTGATATCGCGCCCTTCAACGCCGTTTCCGGCGCGCATGTCCTGGCCGCGCTGCACGCAACCTGTTTCCCGCAGCCCTGGGACGCTGCCGCCCTCAGCGCGTTGCTGGTGACACCGGGCACCTTCGCCTATGCCCAAGAAGACGGTTTTGTGCTGGCCCGCGCGGCCGCCGGCGAAGCGGAGATCTTGACCCTGGCGGTGACGCCGGCCGCACGCGGCAAAGGGTTGGGGCGCAGGTTGCTACAGGCCGCTATCAAAAAGGCGCATGAAATGGGGGCGGGCGTCATGTTCCTGGAAGTCGGCGTCGACAATCCGGCAGCCCTGGCGCTGTATGCCGGGCTGGGTTTCACCAAGGCCGGGCTGCGCAAAGGCTATTATCGCGGCGTGGACGCGCTGGTTCTCAGGCTTCCGCTGCCCGCCAATTTCGCCTAACCTGATGGCCTTCCCCGCAACTGACAGGAGTGACTGGTGACGCGGATCGAAAAAGCCTGCGTCGACAAGGGTCTCCGGATGACCGACCAGCGCCGGGTGATTGCCCGCGTCCTGTCAGACGCGGCAGATCATCCGGATGCCGAGGAACTGTATCGCCGAGCCTCGGCGATCGATCCGCATATTTCCATCGCCACCGTCTATCGCACCGTCAAGCTTTTTGAGGATGCCGGCATCTTGGATCGGCACGATTTCCGCGACGGCCGCTCGCGTTACGAGGAAGTGCAGGAAGCTCATCACGATCATCTGATCGATGTGGCCACCGGCAGCGTCATAGAATTCCGCAATGAGGAAATCGAAAAGCTGCAGCGCCGCGTGGCCGAAGAGCTGGGCTTCGAGCTGATCGACCACCGGCTGGAACTGTATGGCGTTCCCAAGGGGCGAAAGCCTCCGGCGTCCTGATGTGCTGATGGCACGCCTTCGCGCCACCCTCATCGTTGTCGTCTTTATCCTGTTCACCCTGCCCTTGATGCCGGTGCAATGGCTGCTGCTGAAATTGCGCAGCCCTGCCGCGCGCCGCTTTCCGCACTGGTATCATCGCCAGGTGGCGCGGCTGTTCGGCATTCACATTCGCATCACTGGCGAGCCGGTGACGGGCGAAGGCGTGCTGATGGTGGGTAATCACACAAGCTGGGCCGACATCATCATCTTTTCGGCGGCCACGCCCCTGTCCTTTGTCGCCAAGGCCGAGGTCGGGACCTGGCCCTTCTTCGGCGCACTGGCGCGGCTGCAGGGCACCGTGTTTGTCGAGCGCACACGCCGCAGCGCCACCGGCGCGGTGGCGGATGCCATCAGCCAGCGGCTGGCGGCGGGCGATGCCCTGCTGCTGTTCCCCGAAGGCACCAGCCATACCGGCAACAGCGTGTTGCCGTTCAAAAGCGCGCTTCTGGGCGCCGCCGAGGCGCGGCTGGCCGGTGGCCAGCATGTGAAAGTGCAGCCGGTCTCGGTCGCCTTCACCGGCCTGCACGGCATGCCGATGGGGCGCGAAAACCGGCCGCTGTTTGCCTGGTATGGCGACATGGAAATGGTGCCGCACCTGTGGGAGGCGCTGCTGGCCGGGCCGTTTGATGTCGAGGTCAGGTTCCATGAACCGCTGAGCCTGGACCGGATGGACCGAAAGACCCTGGCCGCCAAAGCGCAGGAAATCGTGCAAACCGGCCAGGCCGAAGCCCTGGCGGGACGGGGTTTACCTTGAACTTGCGGGCTTTCGACCCGATAAACCGCACCTCATGAAGACGCTCTACGTCAAGACGTACGGTTGCCAGATGAACGCCTATGACTCCGCCAAGATGGCGGACCTGCTGGCGCCGCTGGGCTATGCCACGACGGATGCGCCCGAAGGCGCCGACATGGTGATCCTCAACACCTGCCACATCCGCGAAAAGGCCGTCGAGAAAGTCTATTCCGAGCTGGGCCGCCTGCGCGGCCTGAAGGCGAAGAAGGCCAAGAACGGCGGACGCATGGTGCTGGCAGTGGCCGGCTGCGTCGGCCAGGCCGAAGGTGCGGAAATCGTGGCGCGCGAGCCGGCGGTGGATCTGGTGGTGGGGCCGCAATCCTATCACCGCCTGCCGGAGATGATCGCCCGCACCGCCCGCGCCGGCGGTCATGCGCTGGAAACCGATTTTCCGGCGCTTGAAAAATTCGATTCTCTTCCGGCGCCTGCGAACACAACCATCAGTGCATACATGACGGTTCAGGAGGGCTGCGACAAGTTCTGCACCTTCTGCGTGGTGCCGTATACGCGCGGCTCCGAACAGTCGCGCCCTGCCGATGCCATCCTGCGCGAGGCGCGGCAGCTGGCGGACAAGGGTGCGCGCGAAGTCGTGCTGCTGGGCCAGAATGTCAATGCCTATGATGGCGACGGCTGGAGTTTAGCGAAGCTGTGCGATGCGCTCGCCAGGATCGAAGGCATCGACCGCATCCGCTACACTACCAGCCACCCCCGCGACATGGCCGATGACCTGATCGCGGCGCATGGCAGCAATCCCAAGCTGATGCCCTATCTGCACCTGCCGGTGCAGTCGGGGTCAGACACCGTGCTGGAGGCGATGAACCGCCAGCACACGGCCGATTACTATCGCCGCCTGATCGACCGCGTCCGCGCCGCGCGGCCCGACATCGCGCTGACCTCAGATTTCATCGTCGGCTTTCCCGGCGAAAGCGATGCCGATTTCGAAGCCACGATGCAGCTTGTGCGCGACATCTGTTATGCCACCGCCTTCTCCTTCAAATATTCCAGGCGTCCTGGCACGCCAGCCTCCACCATGCGCAAGCAGGTCGGTGAAGACATTAAAACGGTGCGGCTGGACGCTCTGCAAAAGCTGCTGTTGTCGCAGCAATATGCCTTCGACGATTCCCAGATCGGCAAAACCCTGCCGGTGCTGTTTGAAAAAACCGCGCGCGAGACCGGTCAGATCATGGGCCGCATGCCCTATCAGCAGCCGGTACATGTGATCGCGCAATCCTCGCTGATTGGCACCATCGCTGATGTGAAGATCGAACGGCGCACTGCTAACAGTCTACACGGAATATTGGCTTGAGCCGCAAGAACAGTCTGACCCTGGAATTTTCCGACAACCAGCTTTTGGCGGCGCTGTCGGGTCCCCATGCCAAGCATTTCGCCCGCATCGAGCAGAAGCTGCATGCGGTGCTGGACATGCGCGGCAATCTGGTGGCGGTGGATGGCAAGGCGCGAGAACGTGCCGCCGCCATC
>JAPLPI010000371.1 GCA_026400305.1 Alphaproteobacteria bacterium
TCTATTTTACCTGACATCAGGTTATCTCCCGCGACTACACAAAAGGATTTCCCATGAAGCTGTATTATTCCCCCGGCGCCTGCTCGATGGCGGGACATATCGTGGCGGCCGAAGGCGGCCTCGCGCTGGAGCTGGAAAAGGTCGACCTCAAGACCCACAAGACCGAAGGCGGTGAAGACTTCTATGCCATCAATCCCAAGGGCAATGTCCCCACTCTGAAGCTGGATGACGGTTCGATCTTAGCCGAAAACGTGGCCGTGCTGCCCTTCCTAGGCGACAAGACCGGCATCATGCCCAAGACCGTGACGGACTATTATCACGCGTTGGAATGGATTGGCTTCGTCAATTCGGTTCTGCACAGAAGCTTCTAGCCCCTCTTCCACGGCGCGCCGGATGACCAGAAGGACAAGGCGAAGGAAAAAATCCTGGCCGGGCTGAAGCTGGTCGAAGACACGCTGACCGGCGATTATCTGATGGGCAGCGCCTTTACGCCGGCGGACGCCTATCTGTTCGTGGTGCTGCGCTGGGCCCAGGCCATGCACATCAATTTGTCGCACCTGCCCCGTGTAACCGCTTTCAAAACGCGGATGGATGCACGCCCTGCCGTACAAAAAGCTATGAAGGAAGAAGGGCTGAACTAATAGATGTAACAGAAATATACGATCAACGGCAGCGCGTCTGGGTGATGGACGCAAAACGAAATTATCCGACAACTTACAGAACGGGTCGGATTGGCGTTTTGTTGCCGCATCTGATCCGACTTAAGCCGACATTCCACATAATCTGAGTTGCCAGGCTTAGTGCCACTGGAACTACTCTGTTTGCTGTTTGCTGTCTGCCGTTTCGGCTGTGCACCCCATGTATTTTGAACTGTTGGGGTAAATCCCTGCCGTATAAATTTTTACCGCGGCGACAGAGTCGCTTATTTACGATTTTGGATTGTTCAGCTCCACCCCGTAGCAAAAATATAGTCTTAACCCCGCCTGACCAGTTCTATTTCGCCGATGTGAGACCGGCGGCGGACTGGTTAAACGGCCTTGCGGACCTTCCAGAAGCGCACAGCGCGCTGGGCAGCTTCCACCGGAATCGCTCCATAGAGATTGCCTAATTTTTCGGCACCGTCCATGACATGCACCTGCTCGTCCAGCGCGATCGCCAGCGATACAAACAGCGGACGGTTGAAGTTCGCGCCGCGGCACAGCAATACCAGAGTATCCAGATCCTTGCCTTCCACCACCCGCTGAGCCAGGTCGAACTCCAAATCCGTCAAGTGAGCCAGCGCCAGCTTGAACGCGGTGCGGGAGGCCGCGCCTTCGCGAAGCATGGTGACCAGTGACGGCGGGAGCAGACTCTGGGCGCGGACCATCTGTTCAATCAGCTTGACCGCCGCGGGCATGTCGGTCGGCGTGTCGCCATAGACCTTGTTCAGCACCCTGCGGTTCTTCTGGAAAGCACGCTCAATCTCTTCGGGCGGCACATTGCTTATCTTTCACAGGATTTCCTAGCGCAGCGACTTTTCCACGCTGGTGTAAAGCTCGTTAAGCAGGCCGATCGGAACGTCCGTGCGATTAACAAACGGCTTCTGCAATACCGTTCTGGTCTGGGCGCATACCACCACCGCATCGAAGGTTTCAAGCTCTATGGTCGCGCCGCGATTTGACAGCAGCGAGGACACGACATGGTCGTCGCCCTTTTCGACGAGCGCATGCGTGAAGACGGCGCTGATGCTCTGGCGCTGGGTCACTGCCATTATATGTTTCTGGCCTTTTTCCGCGATCACCTACAGCAAGGTCGTGTCGCTTAGGTTCTTGGCATGAAGCAATACCGGGCGCGCGACCTCGATGTCGTCGCGCGCGAACAGATAGGCCGAACAGGTGAATAGTGCGCCCTGGTTGGCCACCAGCTTGACTAGGTCGGCGCGCACATGGGCGGAATAGTCCGCCGCCACCGTGGCCAGCAGCCCGTCCAGATACTGGAGAGAGCGCTAAGCTTACTGCTCAAAATTTTATCGACGTGAGCAGAATTTAGGCCGGAAAATATTAAAGGAACTTCGAGAACCGTGGTTAATACAGCGGTGAGAACTAGAATTCAGCTTCCAGTTCCTCGATGCCGAGCGCGCTCGGCGCGGGCCGCTTCGGTACATTCGATCATGTCTGGCAGTGCCAGGATGGTTTCGCAGTAATCGGCGCATTGCCGGTCCAGCTTGACATAATAGGTGGCAAAGCGCGTCACCACCGGCGCGTACATGGCATCTGCCAGGGTTGGTGTCTCGCCGAAAACATACGGGCCGCCATACAGGTTCAGGCATTCGTGCCAGATCGTGACGATGCGCTCGATATCGGCCTGGGGAAAATTCTCATGCAGATATTCGCCGATGGCGAGAGTATCCCACACCTTGAGGCCGTTATGGGTCAGGCGAGGCACCAGGAATGACAGCGCCAACATCAACAGCTCGGCGCGAGCGTCCGGATCGTCGGCGGAGAGCAATTCTTCCTTAAAATCAAGGCCCGCTATCCGGCACAGCAACCAGCCGCGCAGAGACCAGGAGGAGTAGTTCTTGCTGGAAATCGTTAGAACCGCATCGCCCATTCCCGTTTTTTTTGGCGAGTTTTGGCGCGTTGACAAGGGTTATTTTGCAATGCAGCATACCGCAACCAGTTACCGTCGGACTGAAGCGGTATCCTTTATGATTCCTAGGGGCTTGCGAGCGGGATGTTGTACGATGCCTATCTAGCCCAACAGGACTTTCTCGCGCCCTGGCGCGCGGGTGCCGACCTGATCAAGGCCGCCCTCAGCGACACCGCCTTGGGCCCAGCCGCCAATTACTGGTTTCGTAGCATTGGCGCGGGCGCCGAAATCTTTTCCCGCGTGCAAATGATTCATGAGCGCCCAGCCTTCGACATTGCCGAGGTCATGGTGGCGGGCAAGACCCAGAAGGTCACCGAGGAAGTGGCCCTGGAAATGCCGTTCGGCAACTTGCTGCATTTCCGCAAGGAGAGCGACCGGGACCAGCCCCGGGTGCTGTTGGCCGCGCCCATGGCGGGCCACTTTCCCACCCTATTGCGCGGCACAATACAGACCCTGCTCCAGGACCATGACGTCTACATCACCGACTGGAAAAGCGGCCGCGACGTACCGCTCACCGAAGGCCGCTTCGGCACCGACGAATATATCGATCACCTGATCGCCTTCTTCGAGCATATCGGTCCGAGTGCGCATGGCATGGCGGTGTGCCAGCCCTGCCCCGCCATGCTGGCGACGACGGCGCTGATGTCCGAGGACAAGAATCCTGCCACGCCCAAGAGCTTGGTCTTGATGGCGGGTCCGGTGGACACCTCGATAAATCCCACCAAGGTCAACCACCTGGCCAATGAAAAGCCGCTGAAATGGTTCGAGCGCAACCTGATCACCACCATCCCGCGCCGCTTTCCTGGCGCGCATCGGCGCGTCTATCCTGGTTTCATCCAGCTATCGGCCTTCATCAACATGAACCTGTCGCGCCATGTGCGCGCCAACATGGATATGTTCAGCCATATCCTGAAGGGCGAGCGGGCCACGGCCGATGCCAACAAGCGCTTCTATGCCGAAAAAGTCGCCGTCGCCGATCTGCCGGCGGACTTCTACCTGGAGACGGTGCAGCGGGTATTCCAGGAGAATCACCTGTCCCGCGGTATCTATACCTGGCGAAACCGCAAGGCGGATCCACGGACCATCCGCAAAACCTCGATGCTGACGGTGGAAG
>JAPLPI010000358.1 GCA_026400305.1 Alphaproteobacteria bacterium
CGTGCCGCTCTATCTTTATTATGCGCCGGGCGCCAAGGCGCCCGTGATCCTGCCGCAGATTCTCACGGAAAGCATCGTGCTGGGCGCGCTCGGCGGCTAGTACAGGTGCGGCTTGGCGCCCAACTGCAAGCCCATCAGACCGCCCTGCTTGTAGCGACGTTCCCATTCCAGGAATTCATCTGACGAGAGTTTGTAGCGCTGGCAGTCCTCTCACATGCTCAGCATGCCCTTGTAAACGGCGGTCACCACTTCGGCTTTGCGGCGGGCAACCCATCGCACCGTATCCGCCGGCGGCAGGGAAGGCTGCGGCGGTGCAGTCTTGCGGATGGAATTTCGTTCGGTCGCGTATTTCATTGCGGCTCCTAAATCGCGCTGCTTGCGCTTGTGAACAGGTGCAGGAATAGGCCGACCAGCCCGATCAGCGGCTGGATCATGATGATGTCGGCATGCATCGGTCTTCGGCCTCATTGGTCTGACCGATACAACGCGCGAGCAGGGTTCCCGGTGGCATGTCAGTTCCGCGTGTGGGAAAATTCTTAAAAATTCGGGGGTTTGCGCCCTAATCAGGCCCATGCTACGCGCGGCTTATGGTCCTCGGTTCCCTTTTCCGGCGTGCCCCGACGGGCGGACGTATCCTGGTCGCCTTCGCCAGCCAGACCGGCGCGGCTGAGCGAATAGCCTGGCTGAGCGCCAATGCCCTCAGCGGCGCGGCCAAGAATTTGGTGCGCGTCGCCGCTCTGGGGGGGCTAACGGCGCAGGACCTAGCCGATGCCGGCATCCTGCTGGTGGTGACCAGCACCTATGGCGCGGGCGAGGCGCCCGACAGCGCCCGGGCTTTTGTAAAAAAGCAGATGGCGCAGGTTCCGGTTCTGAAAGGTGTCAGCTATGCCGTGCTGGCGCTGGGCGACCGCAAATATGACGCCACATTTTGCGGTTTCGGCCGCTGGCTGGACGGCTGGCTAGCATCGGCCAAGGCCAGGCGGATGTTCGACATCGTCTGCGTTGACGGCGACGACGATACACAGTCCATGACCAAATGGTGCGAACAGCTGAACAAGCTGGGCGCCAATGCCAATGTCGAGCAGTTGATGCCGGGTGCACCGCAGGACTGGTTGCTGTCGGAACGGCGCTTGCTGAACCCCGGAAGTCCCGGCGGCGAGGCGTGGCACATCGCCCTAACGCCGAAAGATCCGGCGCAACTGAATTGGACGGCCGGTGACATCGCCGAAATTTGGCCGCGCAACCGCCAGGCCGATGTCGAGGCGTTTCTGGATCGTCACAAGCTGGACGGCGGCCTCAGCTTCCGCTGGTCCGGGCACTGGATGTTTCTGCGCGACATCATTGCCCATTGCCGCCTGCCGCAGAATTACGAGGTAGAAGGCATCTCGCTGGACTGGTTGGTGGAGCGGCTGGAACCGTTCGACCTGCGCGAATATTCCATCGCCTCGCTGCCGGGCAGGGGGCGCATGGAACTCTTGGTACGCAAGGCGGTGAAGGGTGACGGCACGCTTGGGCTCGGTTCTGGCTGGCTGACGCAAGGTTGCACCATCGGCGGCGTGGTCGGCCTGCGCCTGCGCCCTAATTCCAATTTTCATGCCCCGGCTGATGGACCACAGATCCTGATCGGCGCTGGCACCGGCATGGCAGGCCTGCGGGCGCATCTTTTTTACCGGGCACATAAGAAGCTGGTTGGTGCCTGGCTATTGTTCGGCGAACGCAGCTCGGCGATCGATCTGTATTATGCCGATGACATCAAGGCCTGGCAGGCCGGTGGTACCCTGGCCCGCACCGATCTGGTATTTTCGCGCGAAGGGGCCCAACTCAAATATGTCCAGCAACTTGTGACGGACGAGGGCGCCGAAATCAAAATTTGGGTGGAACGCGGCGCATCCATTTTGGTTTGTGGTGGCCTGAAGATGGCGGCGGGAGTCGAGGAAGCTTTGGTGGCGATCCTGGGCGAAGACACGCTCGACCAGCTTACCCAGGACGGGCTCTACCGCCGCGACGTGTATTAAGCCACTTCGTTCTGTGACTGACTTTGCGTCAAATGATGCAGCATCAGCGCCGCGGCCTTGTCGGCGTAGCCGGCTTCCAGCGCCGCCAAGATCTCCAGATGATCGTCGATGGCGCTGCGCACCTGTTCCATCGGATAGTCCCATTGCCCGATCAGGAAATCGCGCAACTGCCCTTGCCGCTGCACCGCCTTGAGTATGGCGCGGTTGCCTGAACTGCGCGCCAGTTGTTCATGAAATTCTGCATTCACCGCATGGAAGATCACGCCGTCGCCGGACTTCCAGGGTCTCTTGCGCAGCTTTGTGTGCCGCTCGCGGGCGCGTTCGGCCCAGGTGCGGTCCAGCTTGAAGCTGGGCTGCAGCAGCATCTGCGGCTCCAGCGCGCGGCGGAAGGCATAACTTTCATTCAGGATGCGCGCGGGATCGGGCACGAACGCCCAGCCATTGCCGGGTTTGCGTTCCACCAGTCCGAGCTCGCCCAAATGGCGCAGCGCCCGCATCACCGCGCTCAGCTTGGCGCCGAAACGGCGCACCACCTCCTGCTGGGTAAACTGGTCGGCCAGCTGGCCGGCGGCGCGCGCGATGGCCAGCGCCTCGAACAGGTGCCGGTCTTCTTCATCCTCGGCGGAGCGTTCATCCTCGTCGGCCGCGGCCGGCAGCCTGGCCAATATGAAACCGCGCCCGCCGCGCGATGTGAGGGTGCCGTCCGCCGCCAGCAGCTTGAGCGCGCCACGCACCGGGGTGCGCGACACGCCAAAGGCCTCGCACAAATCCAGTTCCACCAGATGATGGCCAGCAGCTGCGCCTTCGTCTTTCAACAGGTGCAGGATCTTGCGCGCCAGTTCGGACTGCAGACGGCTGGCCTTGGGGTGTTTGGCGGGCATGGAACCAACATTGATCTTTCGCAGTCAAGAAAACAATTGCCATTGGGCAACAAAAAAGGTCCGGCGGTCAGGCGGCCCCCTTCTGCCGAACGCGCTGGTTAGCGCTGCTTGTTTTTCTGGTCGCTGGACTGACTGCCCTTCTGGATGCTCTTGTTATCACTGTCCTGCTGGCCCTGCTGACGCAGCTGCTGGTTCTGATGCTTCTGGTTCTGGTTGTTATGGCCAGACTGGTTGTTCTGATTGGTCATACGCTTGATCCTCCAAATGATGGTTGTCCCAGCCTTTTGTGACCCCTGATTTGGACCATCGTTCCTATGGAACATCGCAGCTCCCAAGGGTTCTTTGTGCTTTTTCCGTCACTTGCATAAAGGCGTAGCTTACCCGTTTCGCAGCCGCGAACGAGCGGCTGGTTTGATCGTGGTGGAACTCGCGCTTAAGCTTGCCAACAACAAGAACAGAATCGCTGGGGTGGATTTCATGCAGCAAGACCCGCGCGCGCTCAGCCGCCGCCGCCTGCTGGCGTCGGTGGCGGCAGTGCCGATCCTGGCCGCGTCGGCCGATGGCCGTACGATCTCCGGCGAACTGCCCTGGTCGCCCTTTGCGGGCGAGCCGCCGCGCCCGGTCAATCCGCTGGGCTGGTACTTTTTCACGCCGGGCGAGGCAGCGACGGTGGAAGCTATCGTTGATCGCTTTATTCCCGGCGATCATCTGTCGCCCGGCGGCAAGGACAGCGGCTGTGCCGTGTTCATTGACCGCCAGCTGACCGGTAGCTTCGGCCAGTCCAGCCGCCTTTATATGAAGGGGCCCTTCATGCCGGGCTTGCCCACCCAGGGCTATCAAGGCGATCTGACGCCGGCCGGGCGCTATCGCCTGGGGCTGCGGGCGCTGAACGACTATACCAACACGAAGTACAAAAAGGACTTCCGCGCGCTGGGCATCGAC
>JAPLPI010000255.1 GCA_026400305.1 Alphaproteobacteria bacterium
CGGCCAGCAGCATGACGATGCGGTCGATGCCCGGCGCGGTGCCGCCATGCGGCGGGGCGCCGTGGCGGAAGGCGTTGATCATGCCCTTGAACTTTTCCTCGGTCTCCTCGCGGGCATAGCCGGCGATCTCGAAGGCCTTCAGCATCACGTCCGGGTCATGGTTCCGGATCGCGCCCGACGACAATTCATAGCCGTTGCAGACGATATCGTACTGGTAGGCCTTGAGCCCCAGGATGGTTTCGTTGTCGTTCTTGTCGAGCGCGAGGAACTTCTCGCGGTCGAACTGCGGCATCGAGAAGGGATTGTGGGAGAAGTCGATCTTCTTGTCGTCCTCGTTCCACTCATACATCGGGAAGTCGACAATCCAGCAGAACTTGAACTCGGTCTCGGGGATCAGGTTCAGCTCACGCCCGATACGGGTGCGGGCCATGCCGGCGATGGTTGCGGCGCGGTCAGCCTTGGCATCGGCACTGAAGAACAGAGCGTCGCCCGCCTTCACGCCGGCTTTGCTTGCCATGTCGGTCAGCGCCGCGCCGGTGATGAACTTGGCGATGGGACCCTTGCCGACCAGCGCGCCGCCCTCGTCCTCGAACTGGATATAGCCCAGGCCCGCCGCGCCCTCGCCGCGCGCCCATTCATTGAGCTTGTCGAAAAAGCTGCGCGGCTGCGGGCCGGCACCGGGCGCAAGGATGGCGCGCACGGTCTTGTTCTTGAAGGCTTTGAATTCGATTTCGGCGCGGCCGAAGATTTCCGACACGTCCACGATCTCGATCGGGTTGCGCAGGTCCGGCTTGTCGGTGCCGTATTTCAGCATCGCCTCGGCGTAGGGAATGCGGGGAAACTTGTCGTGCGGGGTGACGGCCTTGCCCTCGCCGAACTCCTCGAACACCCCGGCCAGCACCGGGGCCACGGCGGCAAACACGTCGTCCTGTGTCACGAAGCTCATTTCCAGATCGAGCTGGTAGAACTCGCCCGGCGAACGGTCGGCGCGGCCATCCTCGTCGCGGAAGCAGGGCGCGATCTGGAAGTAGCGGTCAAAGCCCGCCACCATTATCAGCTGCTTGAACTGCTGCGGCGCCTGCGGCAACGCATAGAACTGGCCCGGATAGCGGCGCGACGGCACCAGAAAGTCGCGCGCGCCTTCCGGCGAGGACGCGGTCAGGATCGGGGTCTGGAATTCGGTGAAGCCCTGGTCGATCATCCGCCGGCGCAAGGACGTGACGATATTCGACCGCAGCATGATGTTCTTGTGCAGCCGCTCGCGGCGCAGATCCAGGAAGCGGTAGGTCAGGCGCGTGTCTTCGGGATAGTCGTGATCCCCGAACACCGGCAGCGGCAATTCCTGGGCCTGGCCCTGAACCGCGGCCTGTTCGATGCGCAGCTCGACCTCGCCCGTGGCCAGGTCCTTGTTGATGGTCTCGTCGCTGCGCGCCACGACCTTGCCCGTGAAGGTCAGCACCCATTCGGAGCGCGCCGTGTCCACCAGTGCGAAGGCGGCCGCATCCGGCTCGATCACGCACTGGGTGATGCCGTAATGGTCCCGCAGGTCGATGAAGATCAGCCCGCCATGATCGCGCCGCCGGTTGACCCAGCCCGACAGGCGGACGGTCTGTCCGACATCGCTCTTGCGCAGGGCGCCGCAGGTATGGGTGCGATAGGCGTGCATGCTCAAAATCCCAAGGAATGGCAGGGTTTTTGGCGGTTTATGGGGGGGAGGTCAAGGGTTGGGCGGGGATGCGGAAATGACTGGTTTTTCCCGTCACAAAGCCCGGCTAACGTGGCTGGCCTGAAGGGGAATCACGCATGAAATTCGTATCCGTTGCCAGCCTGGCCTTGGCCCTGTTCATCACCCCGGCCCTGGCCCAGTCCCCTGCCCCCAAGCCCCACAACATCATCATCTTCGTGGCGGACGGGCTGCGCTATGGCAGCGTCGAGCCGAACAACATGCCCAACATGTTCAAGTTGAAGAGCGAAGGCGTGGACTTCACCAACAGCCATTCGCTGTTCCCCACCATCACTACCGTCAATGCCAGCGCCATCACCACCGGCCATTACATTGGCGACACAGGCAATTTCGGCAACACGCTCTATACGGCGACGCCCGTGGATACGATGAAGGGCGAGCCCATCGCGGCACTGGAAAACGACGATGTGTTGGCGGAGATGAACAAGAAGTTCGGCGGCAATTACCTGAACGAGGAAACCCTGTTCGCCCGTGCCCGCGCGCAAGGTTTTTCGACGGCCGTGATCGGCAAGCTGGGCCCGACCCGCATCGCCGATTCCACCGCAGCCCCCGACGGCAGCGAAACCCTGATCTTGGACGACAATACCGGTCATCCCGGCGGCATTGGCCTGCCCCAATGGTTCACAGCCAGGATGAAGGCCGCCTTTGTCGAACCCCAAGCGCCCGCCACCCAGGTTCCGAACATCCCCCAGGAAGTCTACCTGATGAAGGCAACGACGCGCATCGTGCTGCCGCATTTCAAGCAAGCCGGCAAGCCCTTCGCCATGCTGTTCTGGTCGCGCGATCCCGACGCCAGCCAGCATGGCACCCGCGACAGCCTGGGCGAGTACGAGCCCGGCATCAACGGACCTTCGGGCAAGGCGGGCACGCGCGATGCCGACACCGCGCTCGGTGAACTGCGCGCAGCGCTGAAAGCACAAGGACTGGATGCGACCACCGATATCTTCGTCACCGCCGATCACGGTTTTCTCACCATCAGCCACGCCAGCGATACCAGCCCCTCTGCGGTGAACGGCCAGATCAAGCAGGGCTTCCTGGCTGCCGATCTCGCCAAGGGGTTGGGCCTGTCCCAAAGCGGCAGCATGTTGGGCGCCGATCCGAAAAATCCTGAAGCCATCGTAGTGGGCAATGGCGGTGCCGACCTGATCTATCTGCCGCAAAAGAATGCGAAGAAACTGGCGGGCAGTGTCGTCAAGTTTCTCACCACCCAGGATTATGTCAGCGCCATATTCGTGCATGACAGCCTGGGCAAGATTCCCGGCGCCTTGCCGATGAGTGCGTTGAATTTGATCGGCAGCGCCAAAACGCCGGTGCCGTCCATCTATGTCAGCTTCCGCAGCTTCGCCGGCGACTGCGAGAACAAGCTGCAATGCGCGGTGGGGGTGCACGACACGTCCCTGGGCACCGGCCAGGGCAGCCATGGCTCGCTGTCGCGCGCCGAGACCCGCAACTTCATGGCGGCCGTCGGGCCCAGCTTCAAATCCGGCTTTGCCGATCCGGCGCCCATATCAAACGCCGATATCACCCCCACCCTGGCCCATGTCGCCGGGATCACCCTGGCGCCCAAGGGCAAGCTGACGGGCCGGGTGATTTCGGAGGCGCTGGCGGGCGGCGGCGAGGTAAAACCGACCCAGCGGACCCTGCAATCCACGCCCGCCGCAAACGGGATGCGCACCATCCTGAACCTGCAGGAGGTCGGACAGGCCCGCTATTTCGACGCGGCCGGAACCCTGGGCAAGACGGTGGGTCTAAATCCTCCGTAAGCTGCACAAAAGCGCCCAAACCCCTCCGAATCCGGCTATCACCGGGGCATGCGGATAGTTGAGACGACGGACGACCTGAAGGCCTTTGCAGCGGAGCTGTCGGGGGCGCCCTACCTGGCGCTGGATACCGAATTCCTGCGCGACCAGACCTATTACCCCAAGCTGTGCCTGATCCAGGTGGCTGCCCCCGGCATCGAGGGCATCATCGACCCCCTCGCCCCCGGCATTGACCTGGCGCCCTTCTATGAGCTGATCAAGCGGCCCGAGATCGTCAAGGTGCTGCATGCCGGGCGGCAGGACATCGAGATTTTCTACCTGCAGGGCGGCGTGCTGCCCCATCCTTTGTTCGACAGCCAGATCACGGCCATGGTCTGCGGCTTTGGCGATGCGGCGTCTTACGAGACCCTGGCGCGCAAGATCGCCCACGTGGAGATCGACAAGTCGGACCGCTTCACCGACTGGAGCCATCGCCCGCTGTCCCGTCGCCAGCTGGAATATGCCCTGGCCGACGTCACCCATCTTCG
>JAPLPI010000149.1 GCA_026400305.1 Alphaproteobacteria bacterium
AAACACGGCCGCGTAGTTCGGCTGGCGGCGCACCGCCAGCAAGGTGGCCGGATCAATGAAGAACCCGCACCCCAGACCCACATCGATGCGGCCCGGATGCAGCGCCGCCAGGGTGCCGAACTGCTCGGCCACCATCAGGGGTGCGTGGTTGGGCAGCATGATGCCACCGGCACCGACGCGGATGGTCATGGTGCCCGCCGCGACATGGGCCATCACCACGGCGGTGGCGGCGCCCGCCACGGAGGCAGTGTTGTGATGCTCCACCAGCCAGTAGCGGTGATAGCCGAGGGCCTCCGCATGCTGCGCCAGATCAAGCGTCTCGCGCAGGGCGGTGGCCGCATCGCCGCCCTGGCGGATGGGCGTGAGGTCGAGAATGGAAACCGGGATCATGCCGTAAGCCTAACCCAAGCCGGCTAATGCAGATAGGCCGGTGCGGGCCGCGGAAATTTCGCCCCCGGCGCGGCATGGCAGGAAAAGCTGCGCTCATCCTTCGCGTCTCCGCCATTATAGAAGGCGCGTTGAGGATAGGGGCATAGCGGGCGGGTGGCGGTGACGGCGCCGGCGGCATCGAATTTGGTGGCAATGATGGCGCCCGGCGCATGGCCGGCGCCCCGCCAGGCGTCCAGCGCCTTGAGCAGATCGTGATACCCATCGCCTTCCTTGCGATCGGCGCCCTGGCCGAACTGGTCATCACCGGACCCAGCTCGGCATCAACGCGCGCCATGTCGTGGTCAAAATCGAACTTGGTGACATCGAACGCCGCGCCCATTGCCCAGGGCACAAGAGAGCCGACAAAGCCGCGCACGGTCTGGTCGCGCGTACCGAACAGGCCGCCCAGCTGCGGCTCGCTCCCCAAAGGCCAGCCGGGATAGAAGATCTCATGCGTGCGCGAATTGGTGAAGCCTCCATAGATTTTTTCCAGGGCAGTCACCTGGTCCGAATCGAGGCAAACGGAAATGTCTTTCTGGCCCAGCTTGCAGACCATGTCACGGGGCTTGAAATTGCACTGGGTGGGATCGGCCAGGAAACGGTCGCCCGGCGCACCGCCGAACTTGCCAACGCAGGCCTTCAGCACCGCTTCGTGCACCGCCGCCAGATTTTCCGGGGAAATCCAGCTGCGCGGCGTGGCATGCACATCCAGTCCAGTTTGCAGGAAAGCCATGTGCAGGCGGGTGCGGTTGTTGGCGGGTGCGCCCACCAGGATGGCGTCATAGTCGTTCGGATAAAGCTGCGCTTCCATCAGCGCCTGATGCCCGCCCGTGGAGCAGCCGCTGAAATAGGATAGCGTCGGCGCCTGGCCATAATAGCGTTTTGTCAGCGCCTGGGCCAGAACCGTCATCTCGTGGGTAGAACGATAACCCCAGTCCTTCAGCATCTCCGGATGACCGGTGCCGGCCGCCCAACTGGCGCTGGAAGCGGGAAACGTTCCCGTGTCGGTGTTGGTCACCGCATAGCCACGCCGCAACCCGCCCGCCAGCGCGCCGAACGAGATGGTGCCGGCAAAACCGCCATTACCGGTGCCCAGCAGCTTGCTGTTCCACTCCTCGCGCTGCGGCAGCCACAGCTCCACCAGGATATTGGAATGACGATCAACACCAGTGGTGACACTGACGCGACAAAAGGCTGGCAGGTCGGCATATGGCCTTCCCGCGAGCGTCAGGTTTTCATGCGCCGGCACATCCTCAGCGGAACGCACCAGGCTGTTCTCAAGCTTCAGACCGTTTAGCGCCGTGCAGGGACTGGCATCGGCCTGTGATGCAAGGCTCAGCACAGCCAAAAACGACACCACCACAAGAGACAGACGCATTACGGCGTCCCGGGCTTATAACCGGGCCCGCGCAGCACACGACCAGGCGTAGCGTTGGTCGGCTTGCTGTCCGCCACCACCGCCTTGCCATTGACCAGTACCCAGGAGATGCCGGTGGCATACTGGTCGGGATGGTCATAGGTGGCGGTGTCTTTAACCGTGTCGGGATTGAAAACAACCACATCGGCTTTCATGCCGGCGCGTAGCAGCCCGCGGTCATGCAGGCTGAGCCGGTTGGCGGCCTGGGACGAGAGCTTACGCACCGCTTCTTCCAGCGAAATCACATGCCGGCCCCGCACCACATCCGCCAGGATACGGGCATGGCTGCCGAAGGAACGCGGGTGCGGACGGCCGAACGAAGTGTGCACACCGGCCGGCAACGCAATACCGTCGGAGCCGATATCCACCCATGGATATTTGAAGGATTCCGCCACGGCCTGCTCGCGGGCCGGATTGGGCGGGCCTATATGAAAGCCCTCCGCCTTCTGCTCGATCAGAAAATCCACCATCGCCTCTTCCGGCGAGATGTGGGTGCGGTCCGCCACTTGCTGCATGGTGTAGCCATCATACTTCAGGTTGGCGGAGCTGAAGTGGTAATCTTTGTACTGGCCCGGATTCTGCTGCAGCTCCTTGACCACGCGGGCGCGGTTGGCGGGGTGCTTCAGGCGTACGGTGATAGCGACGGCATCGCCTTCCTGCGCCCACACCGGTAGAAGCTGGCGCACATAGGTCCAGCCAATAGTGTAGGGATAGGCGTTGGCGGTGACATCCACCCCTTCAGCCCGCGCCTTTTCTACCATGGGTGCGAAGTCGGGATTGCCGGCGATGCTGCCCCCGACATGCAAAATCTCCACCGGAATATGCGCGCCATTGGCGATGGCGATTGTTTCTTCCAGCCCAGAGAGGCCGGGACCGGGGCGCATATGCACCGTATAGATGCCGCCATAGCTGGCCGCGACCTTGGCCAGTTCGATCATCTGGACTGTGTCGAAGAAGGAGTTAGGCAGGTAATAAAGACCAGCGGACAGGCCGGCAGCGCCCTCCTCCATGCCTTGAGCAATCAGACCCTTGATCTTCTCCATCTCTTCCGGAGTGGGCTGGCGGTTGCCATACCCCATGACCGAGGCGCGCGCCTGGCCTGCGCCGACATAGGACACGACATTGGGGCCGATGCCCTTCTTTTCCAGATAAGTGAAAAAGCCACCCAAGGTCGTCCACGTGCGCTTGACTGGTGGCGTCACCATCATTGGGTCATCCACGGCTTTACCCAGCACCGGGCCGGCCGATAAATGCTCGCCCATCAACTCAGTGGTGATGCCCTGCGTCACCTTGGAAAGCCCGCGGCCGTCAAAAGCCAGGCCGAATTCCGAATGGCTGTGCATGTCGATAAAGCCCGGCGTCACAACCTGGCCGCTGGCGTCGATCACCTTTTTGGCTTTCACCGGGGCGCGGCCAACGTAAACAATCTTGTCGCCGCTGATAGCAACATCAGCCTGCATGCGCGGCCCGCCGCTGCCATCGATCACCTGGCCATTCTTGATCAGCAGGTCCACTTCGGGGGGCTGGGCGAAGCTACCCAACACCGGGACACCGGTTAACAAAATGGTGGCGGCGAGAAGTTTGCGGGCTACGATCATGACTGGTCCCCTGTTAATGTGCTTTGGCGCGCTTCTTGTTTGTAGAGTCGAAATTAATGGCCTTCTGGTCCGCACTCTGCGCGCTCAGTTCTTTGGCGCCGGCCGGGAAGCCGTTGCTCTTGAGAATGAAGGCAGTGATGTCGGTATTGGTGGCCAGGCTCAGCGAACCGGTGCGGCCCAGCGGCATAGCATGGGTGATGTAATCCACCAGCACGTCCAGGGTGCTGTCGGACCAGTAGGGCACAAAACGTCCCACCAGCGGCGGAATCTCGAAAGTACCGCTAAGGTTCAGACCATGGCAGCGGCTGCAATTCTGCTGATAGGCGGTGGCGCCCCGCGCCGCCTGATCTTCGGTATAAACACTGTCCCAGATCGATTTCGCATGGGCGCTTCCCGCCGCCACGACCGATACAACAAGTCCCAAGATGATTTTATGCATCATGTTGCCTCATGCCCGGCTGACCGGAAAACGCGCGAACAAATCATCGATCACCTTCACCGCATTTTCGGATTCGACGCGGTTCACACTTTCATTGCTGTTGTTGTAACCCTTGAGTTCGCCATTCTCGAGCGCGATCACCATGATGCCATCGCTCTTGGACAGGATCTGCACATTGCGATAGGTCAGGCCGTAATTGACTTCCGGTTGCGGGATCAGCCAGCCGGTCTGGCCACGCACCGGTACCATCGCCTTGTCCTGCCACCAGTCGCGCGCCGCAAAGCCCGGACAGTTGATCACGACCTTCTGCGGCAAGTGCCCCAGCTCGGACGGAGAATGAAAATCGCGCATCACGATCTTGCCGCCCCGGGCAAAGAACTCCGTCGTCAACAGATGGCCATATTCGGTGAAGTTGAAGAACATATTGGTAGTGCGCGAGGCATATTTGACCGGAAAGGGATTAATGTCTGCCTCCAGCTGCTGGGGATAGGGCGTGATGTCTCGGATGCGGTCGCTGTATTTTGCAAAATCCTCGCCCGAAGTGGGCGCACCGGTCCAGGTCGGCGGCGGCAGCGGCGGCACGGTGGCGTCCACCGGCTGCGGCGTGCCGCGCGGTGCATCGGTCAGGTAATAATGGTCGGCAAAAGCGATCGGGTTGCCCGCCATGCCGATATAGGGGCGAAAATTCTTCCAGGAAATACGCGCCATCTGTTCCCAGGTGTCGCCGAAATTTGCCGGTGCCTCCCCCGCCAGCGCAATGCGCGAATCCGGGGTCCAGCTGCCATTGGCCCGCACAGAGCGAGTGCGCGGCAACAGTTCGCGGGTATAGATGGTGACCTGGGCGCCGGCACGCTGGGCCGTGATGGCGGAGGTCAGACCAATGATGCCGCTGCCGATTACCGCAACTTCTTTTGGGCTGCCCGATAGCGCTTTTTCCACCGCCATCTCGGCCGATCCCCAGGACAGAGACCAGCCCGAGCCACCGTGACCATAATTGTGCACCACCAGCGCATCGCCGATCTGCTCGACATCCAGGCGCGGGCCCTTGGTGCGGAAGGGACGCAGGCACACTTTAAAGTCGAAGAAGCGGTCGGCATGGGCGCGGACCGGGGCCAGCACGGGCGGGCGGTCCATCTGGAGAACCGTGGAAGCCGTTTTGGCGGCCGGCGCGGTGGCGGGGGGCGCAGATTGGCCGGCACAGCCGCCCATGCCCAGAACGCCGCCCAGCGCGAGCGAATTCCTCAGAAGATGCCGCCGGTCCATCAGCCCACCCCGTACACCCCACGGCTTTATAGCAGGGGCGGACCGGTCCGTCTGCGGTCACAGCGTCGCTTCAACCCGGCCGTGTCGC
>JAPLPI010000380.1 GCA_026400305.1 Alphaproteobacteria bacterium
CAGCTCCATTCATCAGTTTCTCAAACGTCCCTGCCATTCTAGATTTTCCTTTGTTAATATACGCCAACGGCGACCCAGCCGTTATGCGACATGACGATCTGCATTTTTACTATGAACACAGTATAAAAGGTATTTTACGCAAAAAATGACACGCTGGATCAGTGGACTGGTCGTCACTAAGTGGTACGGGGTCAATTGGTTGTCTCTTGGCTGGACAGCAGATCATCGGAACCAACAACCTTTTCTTAGGGTAGGCCTCGGGACGCTCCGCTGCAGATACACGCCTGATGTTTTCGCCTTAGGCCCATCTTCGTGGCGGCAGGGACTGCCCCGGTGGTAGGTGAGGTTCGCTGTCCGCCACACGCTTGATTTCGATCAATTCACCAACCCTGACCCAAGATATTCCCTTGCCATATCATTCTTCAGCCTGCTATTGATAATCGTTCTCATCGTAGCTTCTCCGAGTGACCCGCGTGAAACGAACAGCCAATGCCTCTCTCTCAGATGTCCCCGCCAAAATGGTGTCGCTGGCAAATGGGCAGCGTGGCTTTTCCGGCGTGATCGCTGAAGTTCGGCCCTGCGTCACCGCCGGCGGTCTCGCCGCCTCTGAACTTGAGCGCCTCCTCTTGGAGATGGGCTTCGTCGAAGGCGCGCGGGTCGAGATCCTGCACGAGGGCTTTATCGGTCGCGATCCGATCTGTGTACGCCTTGACGACAGGCGCGTCGCCCTTCGCCGCCGCGACGCGGATAGCGTTCTGGTGCATCCAGACACCACCCGATGAGCACCCTCGACCTCAAAACTGCGACAGCGGTCGGCGGGTCGTCCGTCCCCATTCGCGTTGCCTTGGTCGGGAACCCCAATTCCGGCAAGACTGCGATGTTCAACGCTCTGACCGGGTCACGGCAGAAGGTGGCCAACTACGCTGGTGTCACGGTCGAACGCAAAGAAGGCCGGCTCACGGCGCCCAGTGGCCGGACCATAAGCATCCTCGATCTACCGGGCACCTATTCCCTGCGCGCCCGTAGCCCCGACGAAGTGGTCACCCGCGACGCCGTCTTGGGTGGACTAGCTGGCGAAACGCCTCCCGATGTGGTGGTCTGCGTCGCCGACGCCACAAATCTGCGCCTGGTGCTGCGGCTGGCGCTGGAGCTCAAGGCGATCGGCCGGCCCTGCGTCTTGGCGCTGAACATGATCGACATCGCCGAGCGCCAGGGGCTGGAGATCGACACCGAACGGCTGTCGCACGAATTGGCCATGCCTGTAGTCAGCACCGTCGCCACTCGCAAGCGCGGGGTCGGCGCCCTGATCGACACGATCGAACGGCAGGCTGCCTTGACCGCCCACGCGGATGCTTGGTGCGAGCCTTCGGCCACCGAAATCCGTGCCCTGCACCGTCAGGCCGAGGCGATCATCAATACAAGCGTGCGACCGCCCAAACGCCCCGACACGTGGAGCGGCCGCCTGGACGACTTCCTACTGCACCCGGTGGCCGGCATCCTCATCCTTTTAGCTGTGCTTTTCCTGATGTTCCAAGCGGTGTTCACCGGGGCCCAGCCAGTGATGGACCTGATCACCGCGGGGTTCGACACCTTGAGCGCCGCCATCGGCAACGCCTTGCCGGACGGCCTGCTCAGGAGTCTGATCTGTGACGGCATAATTGCCGGGGTCGGCAGCATCTTGGTCTTTCTACCGCAGATAATGATCCTGTTCCTGTTCATCATCATCTTGGAAGACGTCGGCTACATGGCCAGGGCCGCCTTCCTGCTCGACAAGATCATGGGCGGTGCCGGACTGCACGGGCGTGCCTTTATTCCGCTGCTGTCCAGCTTCGCCTGCGCCATCCCCGGCATTATGGCTACGCGGGTGATAGACAACCGGCGCGACCGGCTGACCACCATCCTGGTGGCGCCGCTGATGACATGTTCGGCCCGAATCCCGGTCTACACCCTGATCATCTCGGCCTTTATCCCAAACCGCCACGTCTGGGGCGGGCTAAGCCTTCAGGGCCTGGTCTTCTTCGGCCTCTATGCGCTCGGACTGGTCAGCGCCCTCACGGTGGCCTGGGTGGTACGCAAGGTGTTCTGGTGCGGCTTGGCCGAGCCGTTCCTGATGGAGATGCCGGCCTATAAGTTCCCCGATCCGCTGAACGTTGCGCGCAGTGTCCTGCAGCGCGGCCAGATTTTCCTGCAGCGCGCCGGCACCATCATCCTGTCGATGATGATCTTAATCTGGTTTCTCTCCACAGTGCCGGGAAAGCCCGTTGGCGCGAGCGGACCGGCGATCGACTACAGCTTCGCCGGCATGATCGGACATGCGATGCAGCCGATCCTTGCACCGATCGGCTTCTCTTGGCAGATGAGCGTCGCCCTTATCCCGGGCATGGCGGCGCGCGAGGTGGCGGTGGGTGCGCTCGGCACTGTCTATGCAGTTTCAGCAGGTAACGGGGACGGCAGCGCGCTGGGCGCCGTTCTGGCGCACCATTGGTCGCTCGCCTCCGCCCTAGCCTTTCTGGCTTGGTATGTCTTCGCGCCGCAATGCGCTTCGACCCTCGGCGTCGTCAAGCGCGAGACCAATTCCTGGCGATGGCCAATCATCATGTTCGCCTACATGACCGCCCTGGCCTATGTCGCGGCCTTTGCGGCCTTCCACATTGCCTTGGCATTGGGGGTCGGCTGAGATGATCCAGACTCTGATCGTTTACGCCGTAGTTGCGCTCGCGACCGGCTGGACCATCTGGCGGCTGTTCCTACCGTAT
Source organism: Alphaproteobacteria bacterium (assembly GCA_026400305.1). GTDB lineage: Bacteria > Pseudomonadota > Alphaproteobacteria > Micropepsales > Micropepsaceae > Rhizomicrobium. The sequence continues at coordinate 2,757 of JAPLPI010000380.1, forward strand.
TGGATCAGGCGACGCGCGGGTGCTAAAGCCAATGACGGCTGCAGTCCCGGCTGTGCCTGCGGCGGCTGAAGTCGATAAAGTGCAATCCGACCTAAGGTAGAGTTTCGCAATGAAAGACTAAGCTCTGGAAGCCACAGCTGGCGGCAGGGTGTCTATTCGTCCCGGGGCAGTCAAATAAATCCTTTTGCCCCGCAGCGGAGGTTCTGGCGCTCGCTCTCCAGGAGAAGGGCCCCGCCGGTGCGGCAGGAATCCGAAGTAAAGTTGCGGGGATTTTTCATTGCCGGTATTAGTAGATAGGGCAAAGTCCTAATCTGAAGTCTTAAGATCATTTTTTGGCAGTTGCGCATTTGTTTCGCCGGTTATCCAAAAAATATCCACAGGGGCCTAGATTGCGCCTAAACTGCTCAAGCCCTACGAACCCATGCGCTCCAAAAGCGGCGAACCCATGCTCTGCGGCACAGCAATCCTACGAAGCGGAGGCACACTGATCGCCCAGACAGGCAACATCATATCGCGCGACGGCACCCAGAAGATAACCGTTGGTGAGTACAATGTGCGCGGCGGACCACCGCTATAGAATGCGAACTGTTGAGTATGACCGTCGTGAGGAATAAGCGATGTTAAGACACTCAGCCCTTATCGCAACCGTGTTGGACATGTCGGCGCTGACTTTGGCCAGTAACGCAACTGAAACGCCGTCTTTCCCAGCTGAGGAAGTCGAAACTGCCCAATTGAATAGCAATATCGCGGATTCGCGTTCAGGCGCGAAGCTACACATCCAGGTGACGATGGAAGGCTCCCGTATCAGCTCTTTCTGAGCTGATACAACGATCGTGGGAGGCGTCAATCAAATCTAGTTTCCCTTACG
>JAPLPI010000177.1 GCA_026400305.1 Alphaproteobacteria bacterium
CAACTGCGCCACAAGGGAAAGCATTTTCAGAGACGGGCCGGAGTCAGCCTTTTTTCATCACAACAAGAACGTTCCGGGCACCTGCCCGTTCCGGTTGCTGGCCTCAAAGCTTTCCAGGCAGCCATTTCAACCATTTGGTAACCTTCGCGGCCCCACTTTGCCGCCATGCGTGCGCCCTTGCCTTGCCCTGCTCTGTCTTTGGCTTTTGGCCATCTCCGCCAGCGCGGCGGACCCTGCCGACGTGGCGAAAATCCATGGCGGCATAGTGGATTGCGTTGGCTGCAACCTGGCCGGCGCCGACCTGACCAAGGTCAAGGGATTGACACAGAAGCAGCTGAACGTGGCGTGCAGCGATGCGGCGACTAAGCTGCCGCCCGGTCTCAAAGTACACACCTGCCAGTAGTCTTTTTAGTGCCGCTGGCCCATACACTGTCGCTATGAGCCGCACCTACGGGTTAGGGCTTCTGCGACTGGACAGCGCGACGGAACGCCAGCGGATCATTGATCAGCGCAAAGGGTTCGTGCGTGCCGCCGGTGCGGATCACCGTGATGGTGCCGTAGTTGAACAGGCGGCCGAAAATGTCCTGGTTAACCTCCACCGATTCGACCTTGGACAGGTTGATCTCAATGGTGTGGCGATAGATTAAGCCAAGCTTGACGATCACCCGCCGGTTGGTGACGGCGAACTCTCCAGCCCATTGGCGCAGCCACGCCCCGACCAGCGACAAGACGCCAAAGCCCAGCAGCACCGCCCCAATGGACGGATTGGCCACCGTGCCCAACACGATGCCGCCGACGATCAGCGCCGCCGGCGACAGATAGATGATCGGGTGCGGCCCGGTCTCATAAATGACCTCTTCGCCCGCGATCAGGTTGCTGCTGACATAACTGCCCATCTATTCCGCCGCCTGTTTCAGCGCATCGGGCTTCCAGCGCAGCACCGGCTTGCGCGCGGCCGCTGTCTCGTCCAAGCGGCGGCGCGGCGCCAGGTGCGGGGCGCCGACAAAGCGCGCCACGTTTTTCGCCAGCGCTTCCTCAGATAGGGTGTGCAGTACATGGATGAAGCGGTCCAGCGACTCCTTGGATTCGGATTCGGTGGGCTCGATCAGCATCGCGCCATGCACCACCAGCGGGAAATACATGGTCATGGGGTGATAACCCTCGTCGATCATCGCCTTGGCGAAGTCCAGGGTAGTCACACCAGTGCCTTGCAAAAAACTGTCGTCGAACAGGACTTCATGCATGCAGGGGCCGTCTCCGAATGGCGCGCTCATCACATCCTTCAGTGAAGCCAGGATGTAGTTGGCCGACAGCACCGCGTCTTCGCTGGCCTGGCGTACACCATCACGGCCATGGGACAGCATGTAGGTCAGCGCCCGGCTGAACATGCCCATCTGGCCGTGGAAGGCACACATGCGGCCGAACGGCTTGGCGCCGTCGGGTGCGGCCGTCATGTCCTCGATCAGCCGTAGGCCCTTATCATCGGCCACCAGCAGCGGGATGGGGGCATAGGCCGCCAGGCGCGCCGACAGCACCACGGGACCCGCGCCCGGACCGCCGCCGCCGTGGGGGGTAGAAAAGGTCTTGTGCAGGTTGATGTGCATGGCGTCGATACCCAGATCGCCCGGGCGCACCTTGCCGGCGATGGCGTTGAAGTTGGCGCCATCGCAATAGAAGTAGGCGCCCGCGTCATGCACCGCCTTGGCGATGTCGATGATATCGCCTTCGAACAGACCGCAGGTGTTGGGATTGGTCAGCATGATCGCCGCCACATCCGGGCCCAGCTTGGCCTTCAGGGCCTCGGCATCGACATGGCCGTTGGGCTTGGCGGGGACTTCGTCCACTGTGAAGCCGGCAAAGGCGGCGGTGGCGGGATTGGTGCCATGCGCCGATTCCGGCACTAGGACACGCTTGCGGTTCTCGCCGCGCGCCGCAATGGCGGCACGGATGGCCAGCATGCCACACAACTCGCCATGCGCGCCCGCCTTGGGCGACATCGCCACCGCCGGCATGCCGGTCAGGGTGGTGAGCCAGTTCATCAGCTGCGAGATCAGTTCCAGCGCGCCCTGCGTCGTGGACGCCGGCGCCAGCGGATGTAGGTCGCCGAAGCCCGGCAGTCGCGCCATCTTCTCGTTCAGGCGAGGATTGTGCTTCATGGTGCAGGAGCCCAGCGGATAAAGCCCGCTGTCGATGGCGTAATTCTTGCGCGACAGCCGCACATAATGGCGGATCACTTCCGGCTCGCTGAGACCCGGCAGGCCGATGCGCGCGCTACGGCGCATGCCGCCCAAGCGATCGTCACCCACTTTCACATCCGGTAGGTCCACGCCGACCGCGCCATGATCCAATTCGAAAATCAGCGATTCTTCATGGTCCAAACCCTTGTTACCGGAGATGGTGCCCAGCACTTCCGAAGTCACGGTTCCGGGGGCAATGGGGCGGCGACGGTTGGGATCACCTGCACCGGTGGGACGGCCCTGATTATTCATGCTCATCACAGCGCTCCCTTCAACGCGCCAACCAGCGCGTCGAAATCGTCATCGGTATTGGTTTCGGTGGCTGCCACGATCAGCAGGTTCTGGACAGAGGCATCGTGCGGCAACAGGCGCGAGACCGGCACGCCGGCGATCACACCCTGGACCGCCAGCGCTTCCACGATGGGAGCAGCAGGCTTGGGCAGCTTGACGGTGAACTCGTTAAAGTAGGCGTTTGGCAGCAAATCCACGCCAGGCAGCAATGCCAGCCTGACGGCCAGCGACACCGCCTTGGCATGGTTGATCCGCGCCAGTCGGGTCAGGCCTTCCTCGCCCAGCAGGGACAGGTGGATGGTGAAGGCGAGGCAACACAAGCCCGAATTGGTGCAGATGTTGCTGGTCGCCTTTTCGCGGCGGATATGCTGCTCGCGGGTGCTCAACGTCAACACATAACCGCGGCGGCCTTCCACATCTACTGTCTCGCCGCACAACCGGCCCGGCATCTGGCGCAAGAATTTCTCTTTGGTGGCGAACAGCCCGACATAGGGCCCACCGAAATTCAGGCCATTACCGATCGACTGGCCTTCCGCCGCCACGATGTCGGCGCCTTGCGCGCCCGGCGGTTCCAGAAGACCCAGCGACACGATTTCGGTCACCACTGCGATCAGCAGCGCACCCTTGGCATGGGCGGCATCAGCGATGGGGCGCAGGTTGCGGATCAGGCCGAACACGTCAGGCGACTGCACCACAACGCAGGCAGTGTCCTCGTCGATCAACGCAATAATGTCTTCGGCGCAGCCCGGCGTGACGGCCGTGCGCTGCATCGGCCCGAACAGGCCGGCCACGGTTTCCACCGTCTCGGCATAATGGGGATGCAGGCCGCCCGACAGGATGGCCTTGCCGCGCTTGGTGACGCGCTGAGCCATCAGAACCGCTTCGGCGGTGGCGGTCGAGCCGTCATAAAGCGAGGCGTTGGCCACTTCCATGCCGGTCAGCAGTGCCACCTGGGTCTGGAATTCGAACAGGTACTGCAAGGTGCCCTGGGCGATTTCAGGCTGATAGGGCGTATAGCTGGTGAGGAATTCCGAACGCTGGATCAGATGATCCACCGCGCTCGGGACGTGATGCTTGTAGGCGCCCGCGCCGCAGAAGAAGGGCGCTGCGCCGGCCGCGACATTCTTCGCCGCCAACTTGGACATGTGCCGCTCCACTTCCAGTTCACCCTGCGTGTCCGGCAGGTGGAAGGTGGACAGCGAGGTCAGCGCCGACTTGGGCACGTCGCGGAACAACGCGTCCACGTCGGGCGCGCCGATCCTGGCGAGCATCGCGCGGCGATCATCGGAGGTCAGCGGCAGATAACGCATCAGAGGGAATCCACGAATTTGGCGTAAGCGTCCTTGTCCATCAGCTTGGCGAACTCGCCCTGGTCGGACAGTTTCAGCTTGAAGAACCAGCCCTCGCCTTCCGGGTCTTCGTTGACCTTGGACGGCTCCTTTTCCAGCGCGCTGTTGGCGCTGGTGACGGTGCCGCCGGCCGGGGCGTAAATGTCGCTGGCCGCCTTGACGCTTTCGACCACCGCAGCCCCGCCACCCGCCGTCACGGCCTTGCCGCTGGCAGGCAGTTCGACGAACACCACATCGCCCAGGCTTTCGGCGGCGTATTTGGTGATGCCGACCGTGGCTTCCTCGCCGTCCAGGCGGATCCATTCATGCTGATCTGTATAGCGAACTTCGGACATGGAAAACTCCTAGCGGCGGTAACGGTTGGGAACAAAAGGCATGGCGGCGATGGCGGCAGGCATGACCTTGCCGCGCACCATCAGGTCGACCGGGGTGCCATTGGCGGCGAATTGGGTTTCGACATAGCCCATGGCCAGCGGGCCATTCAGGCTGGGACCAAAGCCGCCGCTGGTAACCTTGCCGATGATGCGGCCAGACTTGTCGGCGATCTCGGTGCCTTCGCGGGCAGGCGCCCGGCCTTCAGGCAGGATGCCGACGCGCTTGATGGCCTGCGGCCCCATGGTCTTTTCGGCGCCCGGAAAATCCTTCGCGTCCTTGCGGCGCTTGCCGATGGACCACATCAGGCTGGCTTCCGCCGGATTGCGGGTCGTGTCGATGTCATGGCCGTAGAGACACAACCCCGCTTCCAGCCGCAGGCTGTCGCGCGCGCCCAGACCGATGGGCAGCACTTCGCTTTCGCCCAGCAGTGCGCGCGCCACGCGTTCGGCGTCAGCGCCATCGATGGAGATTTCAAAGCCGTCTTCGCCGGTATAGCCGGTGCGGCTGATGATGACGGAGGCGCCGGCGACCGTGGCGCGGCGAACCTGCATGAAGGTCAGGGCCGAGATGCCGGGCGAATGGCGCTCCAGCACGTCCACCGCCAGCGGGCCTTGCAACGCCAGCAGCGCGCGATCGAAACGCGGTGTCAGTGCGGCGGCGCCATTCAGCTTTTCGCTGATATAGGCGAAGTCGCCCACCTTGGTATCGGCATTGACCACCAGGTACATGTCAGCTTCGCCCGCCAGGCGCGAGAACATGAAATCATCCAGAATCGTGCCTGCATCCGTCAGCAGCAGCCCGTAGCGCTGCGTGCCTTCTTTCAGGCCGGTGACATCGGCAGGGGTAACGCGCTCCAGCGCGGCGGTGTCGCCAGCCAGGAAGCCCTGGCCCATGTGCGAGACATCGAACAGCCCAACCTTTTCGCGGGTGTGCAGATGTTCTTTCAGGACGCCCGCGGGATATTGCACCGGCATCTCATAGCCGGCGAACGGCACCATCTTGGCACCCAGCTCGAGATGCAGGGCGTAAAGCGGTGTGCGAAGAAGCGCGTCGGTCATAAAAAATGGTCCCAATAGAAAAGCATGCGCCCGGATGGACGCGTGCCCCTTCTGTCATGGGAACCTGAGAGTTTTCCCTGAGCGGACCCAGGTTACCCCTTCGGCGGAGCCAGCACTCTTTCAATTATAAGAGGGGCCGTCTCACTTTCCAGAAGTTCATCACCCGATCGCGGTCCGTTTGCCTGAGAGTTTCCGGGGCGGTTGCTCCTTCGGCCTTCGCCTTCGGCTTCGACCGACAAGTCGTATTGAAGCGAAACGAATGTCTCCCGCATGGGGTCGTATGCTGGCCAATCCCGCGGCGCCATCCGGCGGACGGGAATGTTGCAGAGGATCATAAAGGGGGCCAAAGGCAAGTCAACGAAACCCGGGAACAGGGCGAAGTTACTCACATTCTTTCGGGAACTTCGATGCCCAAAAGGCCCAGAATCCGGGTCAAAACCGCCAAGACCAGGGCGCACAGGCCCAGCCGGGCGGCCCTGAGGCCGGCATCGGTTTCCGACAGGATGTGGTGCTCGCCATAGAAGCGGCTGAAGTTCTGCGCCAGCTCGAAGGCATATTCGCACAGCATGTTGGGCGCGCGCTTGTCCTCTGCCGACGCCAACGTGTCGCCCAGCGACAAAAGCTGCAGCACCAGCTTGCGCTCTTCCGGCGAATGAATGGCGGGCATGCCGACAGCCATGCCCTGCTCGCGCGCCTTGCGCAGGATCGACTGGATGCGCACCGCGGCATATTGCAGGTACGGCCCGGTCTTGCCCTCGAACTTCGAAAACCGCTCCAGGTCTAAAATGTAATCGGTGGTGCGATGATTCGAAAGGTCGGCGAACTTGATGGTGGCGATGCCCACCTTGCGCGCGATCTCGGCCCGCTCCTCGGCGCTGAAGTCGGCAGCAATGCCATGCTCGGCCAAGCGCTTCTCGGCTTGCTCCGTGGCCATGCCGATCAGGTCATA
>JAPLPI010000340.1 GCA_026400305.1 Alphaproteobacteria bacterium
CAGCCCGCCAGTGTCAAAACACACGCCCTTGCCGACCAGGGTCACCAAGGGCCCCCTTCCCCAGTTCAATTCGATTAAGCGTGGCGCGCGAGGCGAGCCCATGCCCACCGCCGCGATCAGGGGATAATTTTTCGCCAGCGCCACACCACTGACCACCGACACCTTCGCGCGATGCAGTTTGGCAAGCGTGCGCACAGCCCGTTCCAGTTCGGCAGGCCCCATGTCATTGGCGGGCGTATTGACCAGATCGCGGGCCAGGAACAGATTTTCCGCGATGCGCGAGACCTCGCTGCCGTCCACACCCGGCGGCAAAACCAGCCGCGCATTTTTCGCGGTCATTTTCTTGTAACGGTCAAAACTATAACCGCCCATGAGCCAGGCCAGTGCTGCATTGGCGCCGCCGCAATATTCCGGCACATCGCCCAGCCGATAGGTCCCGGCCGGCAGCTTTTCGGCCGCCGCGGCCAACGCAAACCCATCCCTGGATTCGCCTAGCCCCAGCACCCAAGCCGCAATACCGCCCTTGGCATCGGGCAGCGCCGCCAGCGCACCCGCCGCGCCGGAAAAGCCCGATGCCGTCACCAGCCCGCTGCGCTTCTGCCGGACCAGCCAGGCGCGCGCGTCCTTGGCCGTCACGGCGTGGACGGTAATGGCGGGGGCGCCACTTTTCACAAGGCTCGGATACATGATCTGCTCTTTACGCTTACTGGCGCTTTGACGGGTCCGACTCTATGAATCGACAGCCCTCACCGCAAGGATGCAGCCATGGCCCGCTATACCCTAATCGTCGGCACCCGCAACTGGTCCAGCTGGAGCCTGCGCCCCTTCCTGGCGCTGTCGGCCACAGGCGCGCCGTTCGAAGCGGTGGACATTCGCCTGCGTGAGAAAGAGTCGCCCACCACCCGGGAACAGATCCTGAAATATTCACCCGCAGGCAAGGTGCCGGTGCTGAAGATCGAAGAGAACGGCAAGACCCTGACGGTGTGGGACAGCCTGGCCATCTGCGAAGCCATCGCCGAGCGCCATCCCGAAGCCGGGTTGTGGCCCGCCGACAAGGATGCCCGCGCCATTGCCCGCAGCTATGCCAGCGAGATGCATTCGGGATTTCCCGATGTACGCGACCAGCTGACCATGGACTTTGTGCGCAAGAAGCCCATGCCAGAATTGCGCGAAGACACAAAAAATCAGGTCGCCCGCATCATCGCGTCCTGGAAAAATGCGCTGGCCACGTACAAAGGCGATTATCTGTTCGGAAAATTCTCAATCGCCGACTGCATGTATGCGCCGATGGCATCACGCTTCGAGACCTATGATGTGAACGTTCCTGCGGTGGTGCGCGCCTACATGGACCGCATCCTGGCGCTGCCGGGCATGAAGGAATGGCGAAAGGTTTCGCAAAAGGAAGTTGAAGCGGGGCTGCCCTAACTCCTCAACCTTCCAGTTTTCCCTTTTCGCGATAGAACAGCCCCGCGCCCGGATACCGGAACGTTCGCGCGAGCGAGAGAGACCAATAAAAATGGCACTTCACCCGGCGCGGCCCGGTAACACGCCCTTTTCCCGATAGAACCTTGAGGCGCCGGGATGAAGTGCCGCGCCCGGATTGGCGGCGGCATTGTCCAGCCCGATACTGCGCGCACTAGGATGGCTGGCCGCCAGCGCGCTCTGGTTGGCCGGATTGAACAGCGCGCGCACCATGCCATAGATCAGCGGATCGGGCGCACTGTCGCGCGTCACCCAATAGGCGCGAGTGGCGACTGTTTCTACCGCACCGCCATTGCCCGGATAAGCGCCGACGGGAATGACGGCACGCGCCAGCTGCGGCACCACCTGGATCAGCCGATCGCGGCCTTCTCCGTCGATGGGCACCAGCCGCGCCACATGATCGGCCAGCAGGCTCCTCACCGAATCCAGCGGCACGCCGGCCACGGTGAAATAGGCGTCGATCTTGCCATCGCGCATCATTTGGCCGGCATTGTCGTCGGAAATGATCTCGCGCACCCGCACCCGGTAGGCACTCAGGATGGCTCTGGAACGCACCACGCCGCCGCTGCCCGGCGGCCCCAGCAGCACACGCTGGCCGCGCAGATCACTCACCGACTGGATGCTGGACTTGGCGGCCACCACCAGATGCGCTTCTTCGAAAAATAGAGCGGCAATCACCCGCAGATGCCGCGCCGGACGGCGGAAGGCGCCTCGGCCTGCCACCGCGGCGGCAATCACGTCACCATCGGCTAAACCGGAATCCACCGCGCCGCTGTTGACGGCCCGCAGATTGTCGACCGCGCCCTGGCTGGTGCGGGCCGACAGGATGACGCCGGCCGGACCGCACACCGTGGCAGTATCGCAGCGGCCCACGCCCAGGGGATGGCTGATCACCCCGGCCATGGCCTGGCCGACGGGAAAATAAACGCCGTCGGTCGAGCCGGTGGCAATCTGGAAGGAAATGCGGATGGGACCGGCATCGCCCAGGCCCAACTTGCCGCCGGTCACCAGCGCGGCGACCACCAGCGCCACAAAGGCAAGCAAGGCGATCAGGGCTGCAAGACGCTGCGACATGATCCAGGTTAACCCTTTATTGCGTCAGGAGTGGGGCGTTTAACCTGTGTTAACGCAACGAATCCGCTTGATTTTATATGGTCTCATATACTTAAGGGTTTGTTGACTGGGTGCTGGCACTGTTGCGGCAGCGTTATTCCGAGGCTGCCCCCTATGGCTTCCAAGGCCGCCACCCGTATTACCCTGTCCACCATGCTGCTAGGCTCTTCAGCCATCAGCGCCCACGCCGGTTGTTTCAATTCCGCGTCCAGCACCAATCTGGAAACCAGCATCCAGCAGGCACTTGCGCTGCGCCTGTCCGGCAATTATGCCGAAGCGGTCAAGTATCTGTCGCAGCTTATGATGGTGGCGTCCGACGATCCGGGCGTGGTCAGCGAATATGGCAAGACCCTTGCCGCGATGGGCCGCGCCCAGGACGCGGTGAACTTCCTGACCCGCGCCGTACAATTGCAGCCCACCGACTGGACCGTTTTTTCGACGCTGGGCGTGGCCTATGACCAGATCGGCAGCCAGAAGGATGCGCAAGGCGCCTATGAACATGCCCCGTCCCTGAAGCCGAGCGAGGCCAGAGTTCTGAGCAACTATGCCCTGTCGCGCATGCTGGCCAATGATCCGGTCATGGCCAGGAATTTAGCCGACCGCGCCCGAAGCGCCCGGTGCATTCTATGCGGCCAACACGACCGCGCCGATGCTCAGCATAGCGCCGCCCCAGGCAGCGCCGCGCATGCCGGTGGCGTCCAATTTCATGGGCGTGCCGCGCCCGCTGCCGGCTCCGAACAAAGGCATGATCGATGCCGCGCCGCAGATGGCCCCGCACATGGCACAGAATGGCGGCGTGGTGATGCAGCACGTGCCCGCCGATCCGCTGGCCGGCCCCGTATTCGGCCCAGCGATCAGCGCCGCCAAGGCGCCCCGCCCGCTGGCGCCTCGGAAAACCGTCGCCAAAGTCGAACAGAAGAAAGGCGATGCTCTGGACATGAGCACCGCCCGTTCGGAAAGCCCAAATCACGCCGCGATGCCCGCCAGCTTGACCTCGCCGGGCGTGAAGAGCGCTACCACGCGAGCTGAAGATATTCAGGCCCGCGCCGAAGCAATGGCCAAGCAGTTGACCAACAAGCTGGCGGCCATCGCTGCCGCCCCCGCTCCGGTCAAAACTGCCACGGCGCCCGCGTCCAAGGTTGTGCCGCAGCCCACGGCCGAGACCGCCGCCGCCGCCAAGCCGAAGGACACTGTCGCGGCCTTGCGCTCGGCTTTCTGCATGCGCATCTCGCGGTTTTCATTGACGGTGACGCGCAGCGCCTGGCCCAGCGGGGTACCGTATTTCTTGGCCTGGTTCAGGGCGGTGGCCACCGACTTGACGCCTGGATGGCCGCAGCGCTTGGCCAGATTGTCGAAGGCCTGGCGGCGGTAGGGCAAGTAGGAAAGCTCGGCGATGGTCAGCGCCAGTTCTTCGGCCAGTTCCGCCGACTGGGTGCCGATTTCGGCCGCCACCTTGGTAAAGGCCAATTCGATGGACATGCCCAATTCCACGCAGATCAGCATCAGGTCCAGCGCGTAAGGGAAGCCGAGCATGATGGACTCCTGGCGGCGCTGGGTCATGTTGCCCACGAACAGATCGGGCAGATAGAAGCCGATCAGCCCACCGATAAAGGCGGCGCCGATCTTTGTGACAGGCGACCATTCCAGGTACAGGATCGGGAAAAGGTAGAACAGGGTGACCGCGAACAGCACCGGTGGCATCACAAAGCGGAAGAACATGAAGGTGATCAGCGGCGCCTGGCAACGATAGCCGGCGCTGGCCAGCTTTCCCTGGAATTCTCGCCTTCCAGGATGTTGCCCGCGTGTCACAGGGGTCGACTAAAACCATGGAAAGATGCCGCTTAGCCGCCGCAAAGCAGCATGTCATACGGAGACTTATCGAGAGATCAGCTTTATAAGCCTACATTTGTAATTAATAGGACTACATTGGTTCTTACGTCATAGATGGGGCATTCCTGTCGGTCGTTTTTTCAATCGAGGGCAGAAAATGAAGCTTCGTATGCTCGCCATGGTGACTGTTGCCGCCGCGGCTCTCAGCAC
>JAPLPI010000101.1 GCA_026400305.1 Alphaproteobacteria bacterium
ACCAGCATGAACTCCGTCACCTGATAGACCAGATGAAGGTGCCGGTGCGCGACGTGGTGCGCTGGAAACAGATGGCCGAAGTCGCCGTCTCCGGCATCTGCGAGACGACCGATGACGACGCTATGCTGGCGGCAATGGCCGCCCACCCAATCCTGATGAACCGGCCCATCGTGATTACGCCAAAGGGTGTGAAGCTATGCCGGCCGAGCGACAGGGTTAACGAGATTCTGTAGCTCTTACTGCCAAGATTTCAATTTCACCAAGCGGCTCACTTGCTTCGACGACATCGCTCTCGCGAGCGCCGAGGATCGCCTGAGCCATCGGTGAGCGGAAGCTTATCCGGCAATTGGCGGCATCGGCCTCATCCACGCCGACGATGTGAGATGTCTTCTCGCGGCCCTTGCGCTGGATGGTGACGGTCGAACCGAAGGCAACGGCGCCGTCGTTCGAAGGCGTCACCACCTCGGCGCTGCTCTTGCGGATTTCCCAATAGCGAAGATCGCGCGCCAGGGTCTCGCGCAGCAACACATTGGTTTCGGATTTCATGCTCGCCTCGATGCGGGCGAGATGAGCCTCGATCTGCGCCAGGCCATCTGGCGTGACGAGGTTGGGGCCTTCGTCGACCATCCTTTCGGGTGGTGGAGCAGACACGGAAGTTTCTGTGACAAAAGCGCGGGACATGGCGGTAGTTTAACACCGCTGGACCGGGAAAGTCTCCCGGCTCAAGCCGCGGTAGCTCTGATCTGCTGAAGCCGTCCAGTCAGGTAGTCGTCGATATCGCCCAGTGTCTTGTTGATGTCGCCACCGCTGATGCCTTGGGCGCGGGCCTAACCCGTCAGGGTCGAGGCCCACTTATCGACCTCGGCCGGCAGGGTCAGCTCTGGCACTAAGTGTACGTTGTGCGTCATCCAGTCCCGTACGAAGGCTTCGATTTCCGACTTGCTGCGCATCTCGCGAATCCCTTGCTCGAACCAATAAGTACGCCCAAGAGGCGGGGGGCGCTACCGCAATCGCGAATGTAAGTTCGTAAGGTTCAGGCTGCTTCCGAAACGCGAACCGCTATGGTCAGGCGCGCCGCTCCGGCGCCGGTGAAGCTGCCGGCGACCGGCATGACCTGGGCCAGATCGCGCGCCACCGCTACCGGGATCAGGTTGAAACTGCCCATCTGGCGGTTGGTGGGATCAAAGCTGACCCAGCCCGCACCCGGCACGAAGACTTCGGCCCAAGCATGGGTGGTGCTGTCGGTGTCGACCAGCGCCGGATTGAACAGGTAGCCGGACACCACGCGGGCGCCGACACCCAGTAGCCGGGCAGCTTCCACGAACAGGACGGCGAAGTCGCGGCAAGAGCCGCGGCCCATGTCCAACGTGCGGCCCGGCGGCTGGGTGCCTTCATCCTCGCGCGCCTGGTAGCTGGCGATGCCGGTGATACCGGCATTCAGATCCTTCAGCAGCGCCAATGTGTCGGTGGGATTGGAGCGCACAAAGCCGGCGGCCCAGGACGACAGCCTGCCCATGGGATCGTCATATTGCGGCGACAGCAGCGCGCCCAGGTCGGTGCGCTCAGCCGGTGAATAGCTGAAAGGATAATTGATCGCGTTCGCGGCGATAGGGAATATCGGCCAGGCGGCGCTGCTATGTTCTAGGCTGGCGGCGCTGTTGATCACCAGCCGGTCACTGGGCTTTTCGAAGGTGGCGGTGGCGATGGTATTGTCGAACACATCCTGTGCCCAGCTGATAGTGCTGGGCGGGGTGGTGGTGATCTGGTACGTGAGCAGCTTGAGATCGCGGCTTTCGCGCGGACGCAGCATAAGCCGGTGCGGGCCGAGCATGACGGGCTGGCTGTACTGATATTCGGTGCGATGGGTAATCGAGAAACGCGTCAAGGATCAGACCGCTCGCGACGCGCGCTTCTTGGGCGTTGCGGGCGGGGCATTTTCGGCGGCAAGGCGGGCGGCTTCGGCGTCCGCGGCTTCCTTCTCCAGGCGCTGGGCCTTGAGGCGGATGGTCTTGGCATCGTTATGGGCGCGCTCGGCATCCATTTCCTGCTTCACCAGCGTTTTGCGGTCTTCCCAAGTCTGGAAGATGCCTTGCGCGGTGCGGCGGGCGGTTTCGGTCTTGTTGGCCATGATGTGCTTTCAAAAATGGGGCGGTGCGCTAATGCGCACCGCCCCGCTTTGTACTTAGGCTTCCGACAGGTTGGCGGCCTTGGCGCCGCGCGCGTCCGGCACCACGTCGAAGTTGACCTTCTGGCCTTCGTTCAGCGTACGCATGCCTGCAGCTTCAACGGCCGAGGCGTGCACAAACACGTCTTTGCCGCCGCCTTCCGGCGAAATGAAACCAAAACCCTTGGTGGAATTGAAAAACTTCACGGTTCCGATGGTCATGATTGTTCCTTTGGTCATCGGGTTCCGTCCTGGCGAAATGCCGGGACGGCCGTGGTAACAAGTAGTCTGATCGAGGGAAGTTTTTCGGTGCGTCCGGCGCGCCTCGGTAAGGAGGGCGGGTCAGAAAGACTGAAAGCGCTTCGTCTGACTTAGGACGCAAGAACCACGTGAAATATCATATAGGCGCAAAAGCCCTAAATAACAATGCTTTCCGGCCGATCGCGGCCGCAGTTGCCAATATTAGTCCATTGAAACATTGACTTACCGTGCGCAACAACCACAGTTGCGACAGCGTATTGCCGTCGCGATAGCGGTCGGAACCGCTTATCGAGCCCTGCTCCCAAAGGTTTTCGGCACGTTGGGACGGCCCGCGCGCTGCAAACGCTTGCGCCCGCCTTTGCCCGGGATCGGTTTGGACGGGCTGTCGTCGGTCGAATAGGTGATCTCGGCGTCCAAGTTGGCGCGTGCCACGTCGCTCTGGCGGGCAAAGGGATTGTCGGCAATCGCCAGCGCCGTAGATTGCAGCCGCTTGAGTTCATCGCGCAGCCGGGCGGCTTCCTCGAACTCCAGGTCGGCGGCGGCGATGCGCATCTTTTTTTCGATGTCCGCGATGATCGCCTTGATGTTGTGGCCCACGAACTCGCGGCTGGGTTCGGCCAGCGCCCCGCCACCCACCGTGACATGGTCGCGCTCATACATCGAACCCATGATGTCGGAAATGCGGGACTTCACGCTGGCCGTGGTGATGCCATTTTCCTTGTTGTACGCTTCCTGCTTGGCGCGGCGACGGCCGGTTTCGGACATGGCGCGCTCCATCGAGCCGGTGATGCGGTCGGCATACAGGATCACCTTGCCATCCACATTGCGAGCGGCGCGGCCGATGGTCTGCACCAGCGAGGTCTCGCTGCGCAGGAAGCCTTCCTTGTCGGCGTCCAGGATGGCGACCAGTCCGCACTCGGGAATGTCCAGCCCTTCGCGCAGCAGGTTGATGCCGATCAGCACATCGAATGCGCCCAGACGCAAATCGCGGATGATCTCGATGCGCTCCAGCGTTTCCACATCACTGTGCATGTAGCGCACCCGGATGCCCTGTTCGTACATGTATTCGGTCAGGTCTTCGGCCATCTTCTTGGTCAATGTGGTGACCAGCACGCGATAACCGCGCTTTGCGATCAGATGACATTCGGCGATCAGGTCATCGACCTGTCTTTCCACCGGGCGGATTTCCACCGGCGGATCGATCAGGCCAGTGGGGCGGATCACCTGTTCGGTGAAGACGCCACCGGTGCGCTCCAGCTCCCAATTGCCCGGCGTGGCGCTGACATAGATGGACTGGGGCCGCATCGCGTCCCATTCCTCAAACTTTAAAGGCCGGTTGTCGATGCACGAAGGCAGGCGGAAGCCGTATTCGGCAAGCGTGAACTTGCGGCGATAGTCGCCTTTGTACATGGCTCCGATCTGCGGCACGCTGACATGGCTTTCATCGGCGAACACCAGCGCATTGTCGGGCAGGTATTCAAACAGGGTTGGCGGCGGCTCGCCGGCCTTGCGGCCCGTCAGCCAGCGCGAATAATTCTCGATGCCGGCGCAACTGCCAGTGGCCTCGATCATCTGTAGGTCGAAGGTGCAGCGCTGTTCTAGGCGCTGGGCCTCCAGTAATTTTCCCTTGGCGCGGAAGTCGGCCAGGGTGGTGACCAGCTCCGCCATGATGCCCTCCAACGCCTGCTGCAGCGTGGGACGCGGCGTCACGTAATGGCTGTTGGCGTAAATCTTGATCGCATCCAGCACCCCAGCCTTGTGGCCGGTCAGGGGATCGAACTCGGTGATGTTGTCGACGGTGTTGCCGAACAGCTCGACGCGCCAGGCCCGGTCTTCCTGGTGCGCCGGGAAGATATCGATGGTGTCGCCGCGCACCCGGAAGGCGCCGCGGGTGAAATTGTCGTCGTTGCGGCGGTATTGCAGCGCCACTAGGTTTTGGATGGCGACATTGCGGTCTATGCGGTCACCGCGCGCGATTCCTACGGCGGTGCCTGAGTAAGTCTCGACCGAGCCGATGCCATAGATGCAGGACACCGACGCCACGATGATGACGTCGTCGCGTTCCAGGATCGCCCGTGTCGCCGAATGGCGCATGCGGTCGATCTCCTCGTTCAGCGAGGAGTCCTTTTCGATATAAGTGTCGGTGCGCGGGATATACGCTTCCGGCTGGTAGTAATCGTAATAGCTGACGAAATACTCCACCGCGTTTTCTGGGAAGAAGGTCTTGAACTCGCTGTAGAGCTGCGCCGCCAATGTCTTGTTGGGCGCCAGGATAAGGGCGGGGCGCTGGGTGGCCTCGATGATCTTGGCCATGGTGAAAGTCTTGCCCGAACCGGTGACGCCCAGCAGCACCTGGTCGCGCTCATTGGTGTTGACCCCCGCCACCAGTTCCGGAATGGCGGTGCGCTGGTCGCCAGCCGGCTGATAATCGCTGACAAGCTTGAACGTCTTGCCGCCTTCGGACTTTGCGGGGCGGGCCGGGCGGTGGGGCACGAACTCGCTAATCGGGACGGTGACATAGGCCGGGTCGATGGCGTCTTCGGCGTGCGCGACCGTGCCCGTGGCCAGGCGCATTTTGTCCACCGCCGCTTGGAACTTGGCGGGGTTGTCCGACATGCCTTTTGGAGCACGCGTCTTCTTGGAGCGGGGGACCATGCTGTTATTGTGGGCCATGGCGGTAATATAGGGGCGCCGCGGGGCTTTTGCATGGGTTTTGCCACGTTTTCGGCCTGATTTCTGACTATGAAATTCACATTCAAAGGGGACGGAACATGCATCAACGCAACATGATCGAGACCTTGCTGGAACAGGCCCTGTTCAAGTCGCGCTGACTTCTGGCGCCCTTCTACTTGGGCATGGTGGCGTCGCTGGTGATGCTGCTGGCCGCCTTCGTGGCCGAGCTGATCCACGCCTTCCCCGAGGCGATGAACCTGTCGGCGGTGGATCCTGAAAAGGTGATCATGGCGGTGCTGGGGATGATCGACCTGTCGCTGGCCGGCAACCTGGCGGTGATCGTGATCTTCTCCGGTTACGAGAATTTTGTCTCCAAGATCAACACCGAGAATGCCGAAGATCGTCCCGGCTGGATGGGCACGCTAGATTTCTCGGGCCTGAAGATGAAGCTGATCGGCTCCATCGTAGCAATTTCCGCCATCTCGCTGCTGCGCGCCTTCATGACCCTGACCGAGGATGGTGCGCATCTGGACGACCCCAAGCTGCGCTGGATGCTGATGCCGCACCTGACCTTCGTGGTCTCAGGCCTTCTATTCGCCGCCATGGACTGGATCGGTAATCGTGTCGAAAATCCCAACCACCACTAAAACAAAAATGGCCGCCCCATTGGAGCGGCCATTTTTCATTTCTGTAACGCAGAACTACTTGGCGGCAGCGACCGCGTCGGCAGTCGCCTTGGCAGCGGCCTGCGCACCAGCCAGGTCGGCATTGCCCACGCCGGCCTTGGCGGAAGCGGCGATGCTGGTCAGCTTGGCCTTCTGCGCCGCATCGGTGCTGTCGGGGATGGCGCCCGCACCGGCCTTGCCGCACGGATTTCCGGCAGCTTCGTCAAAGCCTGCACCGCCGGGGCCGACCAAACAGTTTACGGCATGCTGCAGGTGCTTGTGCACCATGGCGATGTCGGCCTGGGCGGCGGCCATACCGGCATGGGTCTGGGCGGTGGACAGTTCGCCAGCCAGATCGGCGAAGGCGGGGGTGGCGCGCAGGGCAGCGGCACCGGCCAGCATGATTAGTTTCTTCATGGTGTTTCCTTTTGGGTCTCAAATAATTGGGGCGCACTGGGTATCTCCCTATGCACCCTAAAGCTTACTCCGATTGGGAGGCATTACCAGATAAAAGCAAGGTTTCGGCGCAGGGCCTGAGCTTCCGGGCCGCTGGCCGCAACCGCATTCATGTCCTTGTCCTGCTTGATGACGGTGCCGTTGAAGGTCAGGCCGCCATAGGCGCCAGTGCCCGAGGCCCAGACCACCATGTCGCCGCCATGGGTGGTAGTTGCGCCTTCGGCGGCACTGGACAGGGTGACGACGGGGATGCCCGCGCCCGCGCCCAGTTTCAGCTCACCTTTTTCAATGCCGCGCAGGGCGCGCTTGGAATTGATGATGAACACCAGCTTGGCCTGTTCCAGGCCGATCTGGAGGCCGAAGCTGGCCGAACTCATGTCATAAAAGCGCGGGGTGCTCCAGCCGCGGCTGGTACGATGCAACAAAATGACTTGAGCATTTCGAAATTATCCTTTTGGGGGGTGCTATGCGGCACTAACGCCGTCTGGGCCCGATGGTTCCAGAGCCCGGGCGCCGAAAGCTGTGGGCCAGGAGAAGCCCCGCGACAAAACCCAAAACGGCGGCGAACAGGGCGAGCTTGATCACCATCCCGATCACTTTCAGGGCCAAAAACAGGATGAGGGCCACCAGCAGACCGGCGCTGATCTCAAATGTGCGCAAGAATTTCTCCGCGGAGAGGAAGAGAAAAACCTCACGCGGCGGTCGTGTCAATCACCAGCGGTTTCTTGATGATTGAGCTTTCGCCCTGCAGTCCCTCGCCGAAGCCGCACGAGAAGTCTTGGAAAATCGCGGCCAGTTCGTCGGCGGCAATATTAGGTGGGACCACCCGGCGGGAAGCGGTAGCGCCAGAAGCTGACGATATGGGAAA
>JAPLPI010000080.1 GCA_026400305.1 Alphaproteobacteria bacterium
GCGATTCCGCATCCAGGCCCAGGCCGTCGCGTTTTTGGTAAACCTCATCCAGCCGCGCGAACAGCACCGGATGCATGGAGATGGCGCTCCAATGCGCCGACAGGCGCGGCGCCAGTTCCATCTCTATTGCCTGCAGCGCTTCGTTGGTGGCAGAAGAGGTGAGGTTGTAGAAAACGCCTTCGATCTTGGTCAGCAACCGTCCGCATTTTTCCAGGGCCAGCAAGACATTGTCGAAGTTGGCCGGCTGCGGATTGCTCGCAATGGCCACGATCTCGGCCGTATGTTCGGCCAGGGCGCGGTCATAAGCGGGGGCAAAATGCTCCGGCTTGATCCGGTCCAGCGGCGGCGCGCCATAGGGCGCGGTCCAGTCTTCGAAAAAGGGGTTTGTCATGGCCCCATTATAGGGTCAGTGGATTTCCCATACCACCGAGACATCGGCCGTGATGCTCTGCTGGCCTGCCGCCACCGGGGTTGGAGCTGCGGACATCGCCATCACCTTAATACAGGGGCCGGGGCGGCTCGGCGCCGCCACCTATCGCTGATAGACAGGATGGCGCCCAACCTCACACCCGCCGCCCCGGCGTAGGTCAGGGCACGGGAACGCGCATCGGCGATGGCATCGGCCCGGGCTCTTTCGCGAAGCGGGGCAGGAGCGGCGATGTCAAAGCTGATGCCGTTCATCTGGTTGGCCCCGGTGGCGACCAGCGCATCCAGCCCCGCACCGACACTTCGTTGTTGACCTGATAGCCGGTCAGCCGGCGCGGGTTTTTATTGTCTCCATTGGTATATTGCGGCGAGATATTGAAGCCAGTGGTCTGGATATTCTTTTCGACCACGCCAAGTTTCTTCAGCGCGGCGAACACCCTTGTCATGCGGCTGCTGTTGGCGGCCAGCGCGGCGGCGGCGGCGGTTGGGGCGGAGGTGGTGACCCCGGCATTGACGGTGGCGACGTCAGGGGCGGTGCGCACCTCGCCGTGCCCGTTCATCGACAGGGTCCGCGGTACCGGATCGGCCGGCTAGGGCCGGGGAGATGGGTGCGGCGGCCAGCGCCAGGCCCAGCAAAAGAGGGTTTTTCATGATCGCTTCTTTCAAATGGGGGGCATCCGAAGGAAGGGTGGGCGAAAACAGGGGCGAAATCGAGGCGGTTGGCGGCCCGGAAAATCCTGTTATACCCCCTTTCGGTAAGGGCCTGTAGCTCAGTTGGTTAGAGCTGACCGCTCATAACGGTTAGGTCCCAGGTTCGAGTCCTGGCGGGCCCACCATTCGCTTCGCTCACGACGGGCCGCCACGATTCTTCAGGGTGCGCTTCGCGCATGGGGAAGGCGCATCACGTTTTGTCTCACCTTCATTTCTGGCAACGCCACAGCCAAGATCGCACCGCGAAGGCGCCACTAAATGGCCGAGGTCCTCTACCGTTGCATCGAAAGGCAACGTCGCGCGCGAAGCAGCCGGCCACTGGACGCGTCTTGATGGAGAGCAAATGTCCGGCGGCAATTAATTCATGTTTATCAAAGGATTATAATTGCTCTTGCCTGAAAGAAATTACTGCTCATTCTGACGGTCGCGCAGGATGCGGCTTTTGAATGCTGCACTTGCGATATAAGCGTTGTGTATGCCGGTCGATCTGGTGCGCAACGGGCCGGCTTGGGAGAGCAAATGCGCAAGGGGATTTCGGTCGCGATTTTGACGGCAGGCATTCTGGCGGGCGTTTGTCAGCTCCCTGCCATGGCTACCGGGGGCGAAGTGGTCAGCATGCGCCGGCTGACGGAACAGGAATACCGCAATTCGATTGGCGATATTTTCGGCAAGGATATTGTCGTGCAAGGCGTATTCGAGCCTGGCAAGCGGATTGGTGGCTTGATCGAGGCCAGTGCCGCCATCCTTTCCGTCACACCGGTGGGTTTTGACTCCTACTCCAAGATGGCCGACAGCATCGCCATGCAGGCCACGTCCGAAAAGGCGCGTGACCGCCTGATTTCCTGCAAGCCCGGTTCGGCCAGCCAGCCTGACGACGCCTGCGCCGCGCAGACATTCAATCATTATGGACGGATGTTGTTCCGCCGGCCGCTCACTAGCGACGAGTTGCAAAGCCGGGTGAAACTGGCCGCGAGCATGACCACGGCATCGGGCAGTTTCTACGCGGGCCTGCGCTATGGACTGGCCAGCCTGTTGCAGTCTTCCAACTTCCTTTTCCGTGTGGAGGTTGCGGTTGCCAGCGGTTCCAATGACTACACGCTTGATGCCTACAGCCGCGCCGCCAGGCTCAGCTATCTGTTCTGGAACACCACACCCGATCCCGAATTGCTGAAAGCAGCACAGACCAACCAGCTCGCCAGCCCGGCGGGGCTCAGCGCCCAGATCGATCGCCTTATGGCTTCGCCGCGGCTGGATAACGGCATGCGGGCTTTCTTCTCGGACATGCTCCAGCTGGACAATTTCGACAATGTCTCCAAGGACAGTCTGCTCTATCCCAAATGGAGCGTACAGCTGGCGGCGGCAGCACGGGAAGAAACGTTGCGCACCACCATCGCACTTGCGCTGCACGAAAATGGCGACATGCGCGAGCTGATGACCACGCCCAAGACTTATATCAACCGCAACCTGGCGGCAATTTACGGCGTGCCGTTCGATTTTGATGCCGATTGGGTACCATTGACCTTTACGCCCCAGCAGGGCCGCAGCGGCATCATCACCCAGATCAGCATGCTCTCCATGTTCTCCCATCCCGGGCGCAGCTCTCCCACAGAGCGTGGCGTTGCGTTGATGGATATCTTCCTGTGCGAGCCCACGCCGACCCCGCCCAACAACGTGGATTTTTCGGCCGTCAACGACACCAATGGCCCGCTGAGGACGGTACGCGAGCGGCTTATGGCCCATGCCACCAATCCCGCGTGCGCCTCATGCCACACCCATAGCGATCCCATCGGACTCAGCCTGGAGGGCTTCGACACTATCGGGCGCCCCCGCAGCACCGAAAACGGCAAGTTGATCGATGTATCAGCCACCATCCAGGGCAAGAGCTTTGTCGGTGCCCAAGGTTTAGGCCGCTTCTTGCATGACAATCCCAAATATCCTGCCTGCGTGGCGCGCAAGCTCTATTCCTATGCGAAGGGTGTGGACAGCGAAGATGTGGTAGCCCGGGAATTCAAGGCGGACACCAAGGCTTTCGGGGATTCCGGATACCGTATACGCAATCTGCTCAAGGCCGTGACTGAAAGTGAAGAGTTCTTCCGTGCGGTGCCGCCTGTTGGTACCGCCAAAAGCACCAGACTGGCCTCGCAATAGTCGCGAAGCCTGTAAGACCAAGGAGAGTGCGATGAAGCTTGATCGACGGTTTTTGCTCCGGGGTACATGCCAGGGCGCCTTGGCGGTTTTGGGGCTACCGTTCCTGGACTGCTTCCTGGACAACAAGGGGCAGGCGCTGGCGGCCACGGGCAAGCGTATTCCCACCCGGTTCAACACCTTCTTCTATGGCCTGGGGCTGACCAAGTCGCTGTGGGTGCCCAAGGCCACCGGCCTGAACTATGAGACCACGGAGCAGCTCAAGCCGCTGGAAGCGTTCAAGCAAAAAATGAACGTATTCAGCGGTTCGCGCGTCATGATCGACGACAATCCCAATTTCCAGCACTGGTCTGGGGTCGGCGCGTCCACCACCGGGATTTCGCCCAGCAAGAACGGGCAGTTCGATTCCAAAACCATCGACCAGACCATCGCCGACGTCATCAGCCGGGGCGCGCGCTTCAAATCCATCGCGGCGGCCTGCGCCGGCGATCCCAAGCAGAGCTATTCCAGCCTGGGCGGCCCGAACAACTTGCCGGCCGAGGTGTCTCCGCTGTCGCTATATACCCGCCTGTTCGGGCCGGGATTTCAGGATCCCTCCCGCACCGACTGGAAGCCCAATCCAGAGATCATGCTGCAGCAAAGCGTACTGTCGGTGGTGGCGGTAGACAGGAAGCGCGTGACACAGCGTTTGGGCGTATCGGATCAGGCGCGGCTGGACCAGTCTTTCACCGTTCGTGCCCGGCGATCCCTTGGGCTATCACCAGTCCACGCATGAGGAGCCGCTGGACCAGGTGCTGGCCTATCAGCCGCGCGTGGCTCGTTACAATGTCTACAGCATGGAGCTATTTGCCGCCTTCCTGAAAGAGCTGGACGCCATACCGGAGGGCGATGGCACGCTGCTGGACCACAGCCTGGTTTATGGATTCACCGATGTCGCCTTTGCTAAGATCCACGCCCTGGACGGCATTCCGGTATTGATCGCCGGCAGCGCCAGCGGGCGGATGAAGACTGGCCATCACATCGTGGGAGAGGGCAGCCCGGTGTCGCGCGTGGGGCTGACCGTGCAGAAGGCCATGGGCCTTTCGGTCGACAGCTGGGGTGGGGGCTCGATGGAAACTAAGAGCCCCTATACCGAGCTCCTGGCATGATCTTGCAGAAACACTTGCTGGCGTTTTCGTCCGCTACCGCAATTCTGGCCTGCCTCTCGCAACCGGCGGCGTCCGCGCCCTGGGTGCGCGGCTTTGTGGTGGGCACCTACGAACCCGCATTCCTCTACGGTGGCCGAACGGGCTATGCGCGCCCCGGCGAAATCGAACCGGGATCAGATTGCATTCATGGCAACACCATACATTTCTCCAATAGCGAGCAAATCCTTAGGGCTTTGAGCTTGCAGCCCTGGCGCAGTCCCGAAGAAATTCACATAGTCTCGACCCTGCCGGGCCTGGAACAGGCCAAGACGCCCGACCAAGCCCGCTTTATGATCTGGGACCGCGCCATGTCTTATCGTGGCTGGCGTCATGGCATTGAGACCTACATCAATCCGTTCGCGGCGCAGGATCCAGGCCAGCCCGAAGTTGTCAGCCGTATCGGCGACGGCTTCAACCTGGACGGCAAGATCGGCGCCCATGATTTTGTCAGCACCGATGGCGAAAAAGGCATCGACAATGCGCTCTATCGCGCCTGGGGATGCGATGCGCCCTGGCGGGGAAATGGCAACGCCACGCTGGACATGCGCTCCAACGACAAGATGCAGGAAGGCCTGTACACCATGGTGATCCGGATTTCGGGCAAGCAGGATCCGATGAACGATAAGGATGCCACATTGGAGATCGGCTATTCGCCTGACAAGATCGTCAAGGATGCGCGGGGTATTGTCACGACAGACTTCTCCTATCGCATCGCCAAGACTGCGCAATACACCAAGATGAAGGCCAGAGTGGCGAACGGCGTGGTAGAAACCGAGCAGGTGACCGAACTTCACGCGCCGCGCATCGCCTGGTTCTATGACCATGCCGGCGACGCCGAATTCCACCAGGGCCGGATTCGGCTGGATATCGACGCGGATGGAACTGCCAAGGGACTGATTGGCGGCTATCGCAACTGGAGCGATATTTACGCCC
Organism: Alphaproteobacteria bacterium; assembly: GCA_026400305.1. Lineage (GTDB taxonomy): Bacteria > Pseudomonadota > Alphaproteobacteria > Micropepsales > Micropepsaceae > Rhizomicrobium. Next base: position 5,403 of record JAPLPI010000080.1, read on the forward strand.
AGAACACCTTCGCCCAGGACGGCGGCCAGCAGGGTGTGCGCGAGCATGAAGACGGGGTCGCACTCTATTACGCACTAAAGCGGAATGCGGATGGCATGCGCGATTCAAAAACTGGCCAGAACATGGGTATTTCGACCGCCTATCGCATCACCGCGGCAGCGGCCTATGTGGTGGATGCCCGGAAGCAGGCGGAGATCACCGTCCTGGCGCCTGAAGAACAGCGGCGCGAGGCATATCTGCGGATCGTGAACAACATGAAAAAGGCCACTACCACCCGCATCGTGCAGGACGTCACGCCCGGGACCTCCGAAGGGGCCTATCCCAACATGGAGCGGGCCATCACGGACCTGCCCATCGCGGACTATTTGCTGAAAACTCTGGACAGGCCGCATTTCGATGACGCGCCGGGGACGCAGGCATCGAAATAAATTGATGGCTAAGACGTTACTTCGCATCGCCGAACAGTTGGGGTGCTACTTCGCGTAGACCACTCCTCCACACTTTGTATTCGTGCATACCTGGAACCGGCGTGAAGGACAGCTTGACGCCCAGTGATCTCAATTTGTCCGCCAACCGCTTGTCGGCTTCGTACAGCACATCCTGATCTCCAACGATGAAGTGTAGCAGTTTCAAGTCTCGCTTTAGCGGTTCGACATTGGCAAAGA
>JAPLPI010000292.1 GCA_026400305.1 Alphaproteobacteria bacterium
GGCCCAATTTCGCAAGGAAGGCGTCTTGGCGTCATGAGCCTTACGGGAAAAGCAAAACTCGCAGGTGTGATCGGCTGGCCGGTCAGCCATTCGCTGTCGCCGGTGCTGCACGGCCATTGGCTGGCCGATCACGGCATTGACGGCGTCATGGTGCCGCTGGCGGTGGGCCGCGAGGATTTCACCGCCGTGATCGACGGCGTGCGCCGCGCCGGTTTCCGTGGCGTCAATGTCACGGTGCCGCACAAGGAATCTGCTTTTGCCATCGCTCACAGCGTGGATGGTGCTGCCAGCGCGGCGGGTGCGGCTAATCTTCTGGTTTTCGAAAACGGAAAAATCATCGGTCGTAACACCGACAGCATCGGGTTGGCGGAAAGCTTGCGCGAAAATATCGGCAAGCTTGATGGCAAAAGCGTGGTGCTGCTGGGTGCGGGCGGCGCTGCGCGCGGCGCCATCCTGGCATTGGAAATGCTGGGTGCGGCGAGCATTCATCTGCTCAACCGCGATGCCCATCGTGCCAGAATATTGGCCTCTTCGCTGGCGTCGCAACTGAAGGCGCCGGTGCATCCCGGATCGCTGGACGACTGGAAGAATGTCGCGGGTGATGCCGTCTTGGTGGTCAATTCCACCAGCGCCGGCATGGGCAATAACCCGTCCCTGGATATCGATCTTGGTGCGCTGCCCAAGGGCGCAGCTGTCTGCGATATCGTCTACAATCCGCTGGAGACCAAGCTGCTGAAAGACGCTGCCACACACGGCCACAAGCCCATCGATGGTCTTGGCATGTTGATGCACCAGGCCGTGCCGTCCTTCGAGGCCTGCTTCGGCGTGAAGCCTGCGGTCACGCCGGCTTTGCGCGCGATGTTGGTGAAGGTGCTGGGTGCCAATAAATAATAAAAACCGGCCTTTTGTCATCGGCCTGACCGGTTCGATCGGCATGGGCAAAAGCGAAACTGCCAAGCTTTTTGCCGAGCAAGGCATTCCGTTGTTCGATGCCGATGCCGTGATCCACGAACTCTATGCCGGTGAAGCGGCCGCGATGATCGAGACGGCCTATCCCGGCACCACCAAGGCCGGTGTGGTGGACCGCGCGGCGCTGTCCAAATCCCTTGCTGGCGATCCGGGTGCACTGGCGCGGCTCGAAGGGTTGATGCATCCCCTGGTGGCCGAGCGGCGCGAACAATTCCTGGCGGCAGCGGATGCGCCCATCGTGCTGCTGGATATTCCGCTGCTGCTGGAAACCGGAACCCTGGTGGATGCCGTAGTGGTGGCCAGCGCCCCCGAGCATGTCCAGCGGATGCGGGTGTTGGCCCGTCCCGGCATGACCCAGGAGAAGTTCGAAGTTCTCAAAGCCCGCCAGATGAGTGACATGGAAAAGCGTGCACAGGCCCATTATGTCGTGACGACCGACAAGGGCTTGGATCAGGCCCGTGAACAGGTGAAAATGATTCTGGCCGACACACGGAATAAAATCAGTGCGTGAGATCGTCTTCGACACCGAAACCACCGGCTTCGAGCCAAGCGACGGTCACCGCATCGTGGAAGTCGGCTGTGTCGAGCTGATGGATCATATTCCCACCGGCCGCACCCTGCAGTTCTACCTGAACCCCGAGCGCGACGTGCCCATCGAATCCCAGCGGGTGCACGGCCTGTCGAACGAGTTCCTGGCCGACAAGGCGCTGTTCGCCCATGTGGTGGAAGAGTTCCTGGAATTTCTGGGCGACGCGCCGCTTGTGATCCACAATGCCAGCTTCGACATCAAGTTCATCAATGCCGAACTGGAGCGGGTCAGCCGCCCGCGCATTCCCCTGTCGCGCGCCATCGACACGATTGAAATCGCCAAGCGCAAGATGCCCGGCGCGCGCTATTCCTTGGACGAACTGTGCAAGCGCTTCGGTGTGGACCTGTCGGCCCGCACCAAGCACGGCGCGTTGCTGGACGCCCAGCTGACGGCGGAAATCTACTTGGAGCTGATCGGCGGCCGCCAGCGCGGCTTGATGCTGGCGCCGGTGGAAATCGCGGCGGCGCAAGGCACAGAACAGGTGCGCGCGGCACGCCAGCGGCCCGAGAAGCTGGCGCCGTTGATCACCGTGGTGGAACTGGAAATCCACGCCGCCTTTGTCGCCAAGGAATTGGGCGGCAAAGACCTCTGGAATAATTAAGCGCTGCCCTTAAGCGGTCCCTTGGGGGGCGGTCGTCGCCTGGGCCACGCGCGCCTGGTAGAGCTGCATGAAGTCGATCGGCTCGATCATAAGGGGCGGCATGCCGCCATCGCGCACCACATCCGACACGATGCGGCGCACAAACGGGAACAGCATGTGCGGCGCCTGGATCAGCAGGATCATCTGCTGGGTGGCGGTATCCACCACATTGCTCAGGCGGAAGATGCCGGCATAGGCGACTTCCAGCAGGAACAGCGGCTTGCCGTCATTCTTGGCATCGACGCGAATCTTCAGCTCGACCTCGAACATGTCCGCTTCGGCCAGGCGCGCGGCGTTCAGGTCCACAGCCAGTTCGATCTGGGGACGGTCCGAGATATTGGCGGTGGCGCCGGGATTTTCGAAGGACAGGTCTTTGATGTACTATGGATCGCGCGCGGCTGACAAGCGAAGTGGCCCGCAGCATCAGGCAAAAGGTGCTTTTCAGGCTCGTTTGTGGCGGTTAGGGTCGCCCCGGGCGGGACGTCCATAAACCAAGGTTCCTGAAATGCTGGATTTGCAGACACTGGTTCTTTTCGTCGCCGCCATGGTGGCGGGGGTCGTCTGTTTTCGCCTCTACAGCGTGCTCGGCCGCCGCACCGGTCATGAACCGCCGCCGCAAGCCGCTCCTGCACAGGCCCCCAACGCCCTGCAGCCGCCCGTGCGGCCTGTTCAGACCTCCAACGGCATCCTGGAAATCCAGCTGGCAGACAACAGCTTCGACACCCCAAAATTTCTGGCCGGTGCGCGCGAGGCCTATGCCCAGATCGTAAATGCCTTCGTGGCCGGGGACCGCGACAGCTTACGCCCGCTGCTGTCGCCGGACGTCTTCGTCGCCTTTGATGCCGGCATCACGGCGCGCAGCGCACCGCCGCCTGCGCTGGCGAAGCTTTCCGACGCCCGCATTTCAGGATCGGCGCTGCATGGGCGGGACGCGGAGATCACCGTCACATTCACTGCTGAATTTGCCAGCGCCAAAGAAGACAACAACGTCGTCATCGACGTGTGGAGCTTCGAGCGCAATCTGGATTCCACGGACCCTAACTGGGTGCTCGTGGCGACCTCCGGCGATGTTCCGGAGTAAGCGGCTTCTTCTTCTGGCCTTGTTGGCGCTAGCGGCCTGCACCAGCCCGCCGCCGCCGAAAACCCAAGCGGTTTCCAGCCTTCATCTGTCACGTGCAGGGTTTTCCGATCTGCCGGACTGGAGCGGCAGCAGCGCCGATGCGGCCCTCGCGGCATTCCGGCGCAGCTGTGCCGTGCTGACAGCAAAGCCGGCCAGCGCGCCAATGGGTGGGGCGGGCTATGCTGGCACCGTGGCAGACTGGCAAAGCGTCTGCGCCGATGCGAGCGGAGACGCCAAGGCGTTCTTCCAGAAAGACTTCACCCCCTATGCGGTGAGCGGCCGCGATGGCCTGTTCACTGGCTATTATGAGCCGCAGATCAGGGGCAGCCGCACCAAACACGGCGCCTTCCAGACGCCGGTCTATGGCTTGCCTGCGGATCTGGTGCGCGCCGATCTGGGCCTGTTCAATCCCAAGCTGAAGGGTGAACACATCTCCGGCAAAGTATCCGGACATGCGCTGGTGCCGTACGCCGACCGCGCCCGGATCAATGAAAAGGGCGTGGATGCGCCGGTGCTGTTCTACACCGATGACGCGGTGGCTTTCTTCTTCCTGCAGATCCAGGGCTCCGGACGCTTTGTGTTCGATGATGGTGGCACGGCGCGCATCGCCTATGCCGGCGAGAATGGCCAGCCCTACACCGCGATAGGGCGTACCCTGATTGCCGACGGATCGCTGGCGCGCGAGACCGTGTCCTTGCAGACCATCCGCGCCTGGCTTTTGGCCAACCCGGCCAAAGCCCGTGCTGTGATGGAAACCGACAAGAGCTATATATTCTTTGAACAGAAAGCCTTGGGCGACACCACACTGGGCTCGACTGGATCGCAAGGCGTGAACATCACCCCGCTCGGCAGCATCGCGGTGGACCAGCGCATTCATGCCCTGGGCGCGCCTTTCTATGTCGCCGCTGACGGCCCCGATCCGGTGCGCGCCGCGATGGTGGCCCAGGACACCGGCGGCGCCATTCGTGGACCCGTGCGCGCCGACATGTTCTTCGGCTTTGGCCCGGAGGCCGAACGCCGCGCCGGCGCGATGAAGGCGCCGGGGCGCCTGTTTGTGCTGCTGCCCAATACTCTGGCGGGGACCATCGGCGACGGCCGCGATTATCCGCTATGAGCCGCCGCGTTCCGACCGATGAAGAGCGCAAGCTGTTCGAACAGACGTTCCGGGAAGGCCGCCCGATCCGGCCTGCGCCGCTCAAGAGCCCGGCGAAAAAGAAAGCCGTCACCGGCGCCAGCGGCGTCAATGGCGCTACCCAGGAGCGTATGCGGCGCGGCTTGCTGGAGCCGGATGCGCGCATCGACCTGCACGGTATGGCGCAAGGCGCGGCCCACCGCACGCTCTTCACCTGGCTGGCCGCGGCGCACAGCCGGGGGTATCGCCTGGTGCTGGTGATCACCGGCAAGGGCAATCCGAAAAACGACGACAACGCATCCTGGATGATGTCGCCGCATGGCGTCTTGAAGCAGATGGTGCCGCGCTGGCTGAACGAACCGGAGCTTGCCGGATTGATTGCCAAGACCCAGCCGGCCCATGCCAAACATGGCGGCGGCGGCGCGCTGTATGTCTATTTGCGAAAACCGCGATGAAACAGGCATTTCACACCATCACGGTGCCAACTCGCGGGGCCGGACTTTACGAATGCACCGATGCGGTGGCGGCGTTTGTGCGGGAGGCCAGGATCGCGGACGGCCTTCTCACCTGCTTCGTCCGTCACACCTCGGCCTCGCTGGTGATCCAGGAAAATGCCGATCCGGATGTGCAAAGGGATTTGCAGGATTTCTTCGCGCATCTGGCCACCAGCGGTCCGCGCTTTCGCCACACCGCCGAAGGACCGGACGACATGCCCTCGCATATCCGTGCGGCGCTGACACAGACCAGCATCGGAATTCCGCTTCACAAGGGGCGCTTGGCGCTGGGCACCTGGCAGGGGATTTACGTGTTCGAGCACCGCGCCGCATCTTCGCGAAGCGGCGCTGTACATTATCGGAGAATAATCCTCACCCTTCGACAGGCTCAGGGTGAGGATTAGAGGTCACCCTCATGCTGAGCTTGTCGAAGCATGAGGGGCGTGGGCTAAAGCAGTCCGGCCTTCGTCGCTAAGTCCTTGAGCGAGGTCTCGGGCCGCGCGCCGTAATGCGAAATCACTTCCGCCGCCGCCAGTGCGCCAAGGCGGCCACAATCGGCCAACCCCTTGCCATGCGTCAGGCCATACAGGAAACCGGCGGCGAACTGATCGCCCGCGCCAGTGGTGTCGACCACGCGGCTGACCGGCGCGGCGGGAATCTCATGCACCACGCCTTCCTCGACAATGAGGCAGCCCTTGGCCGAACGGGTGAGGGCGGCGATGCCGCCCCACTTCTTGGCGCCGGCGATCACGCCGTCAAAATCTTCCGCCTCGAACAGAGCCTTGGCTTCATCTTCGTTGGCGAACAGGATGCCGACATCCTTGTCCAGCAGATGCAGAAATTCGTCGCGGAAACGGCCGACGCAGAAACTGTCGGACAGCGACAGGGCAATGCGCCCGCCAGCGCCCTTCACCGCCGCGATGGCCTTGCGCGAAGCCTGCTTGGCCTGTTCCTCGTCCCACAGATAGCCTTCGATATAGAGCACGCGTGCCGACGCGACCTGTTCTTCGTCCACGTCGTCCGGCGTCAGTTCGCGGCAGGCGCCCAGATAGGTGCTCATGCTGCGCTGGCCGTCCGGGGTCACCGCGATCAGGCAGCTGGCGGTGGTGGACCCTTCGCGGGTGGCATGGGTGGTGAAGGTAATGCCTTGCGCCGACATGGACTTGGCGAAAACCCCACCCAGCCGGTCGTCGAACACCTTGCCGACATACACGCCGTTGCCGCCCAGCGAGGCCAGGCCCGCCAGGGTGTTGGCGGCGCTGCCGCCCGCCACTTCATGCATGCTGCCCATGGTCTGCTGGTTGTCGGCCAGCATCTTGAGCAATTCCTTGGCGCGGAATTCGTCGATCAGGGTCATGCTGCCCTTGGCGATGTGATGGTTCAGCAGGAACCGGTCGTCCACCGAGGCGATGACATCCACAATGGCATTGCCCAGGCCGGCGACATCATATTGCTGTGGCATGCGAGCCCCTGAAAATTTCTTGGCCCCGCTTACACGCGGGATGCACCCCGGTGCAAGCATTTCACTTGTCCGTCGGGCAGGGGTGGTGCAGAAAGCGAGAGATGTTCCGCCGCCTCGTCCTTCTTGCGACAGTCCTGGCCGTTGCTGGTTGCGCCGCCAAGGGCCCCGCGCAGCCTGTGCCCCAGGCCAGCCGCATTCTGGCCGCCCCGCCGCGCGGGGAGCCCGCTCAATATATGAACCTGACGGCCACCCGCCTGACAGCCGCGCTGGGACGCCCCGCTTTTGTTCGCAAGGACGGCACCACCGAGATGTGGCGCTATGACGGGGCGGCCTGCCGCGCCTTCTTCTTCCTGTATGGATCGCCCTTGGCGGTGCGCCATGTCGAGACGTTACCCCATGGGGCGCAGAGCGCAGCCGACATGGCCTGCCTCACCGCCCTGCGGTCTTCGCCCGCGAAGACGTCTTAAGCAGCTTCGGTTTTTCCGAAGTCGTTTCCTTCGCCTTGTCCTTGAAGCGGCAAAAGTCGCGCACCACGCAGGTGGGGCACAAAGGCTTGCGCGCTATGCAGGTATAGCGCCCGTGCAGGATCAGCCAGTGATGGGCGTGGCTTTTGTAATGGGCCGGCACGATCCTCTCGAGCGCCATCTCCACCGCCAGAACGCCCTTGCCCGGCGCCAGGCCCGTGCGATTGGAGACGCGAAAGATGTGCGTGTCCACCGCGATGGTCGGCTCGCCGAAGGCCACATTCAGCACCACATTGGCGGTCTTGCGGCCCACGCCGGGCAATTCTTCCAGTGCGGCGCGATCCTTCGGCACCTGGCCGCCATGCTTTTCGACCAGGATTTTCGCTGCAGCGATCACATTCTTCGCTTTGCCGCGATATAGGCCGACGGTCTTGATGTGTTCGATCAGTCCAGCCTCGTCCAGCGCCAGCATCGCTTCTGGCGTTTTCACCTTTTTGAACAAGGCTTCCGTCGCCTTGTTCACGCCCTTGTCAGTCGCTTGCGCCGACAGCGCCACCGCCACGACCAGGGTGTAGGGATTGACGTAGTTGAGTTCAGTCTTTGGCTCGGGGTCCAGCTTCTTCAGCCGCGCAAAGAACTCTTCAGCCTCCGCAGCGCTGAATTTCTTCACAGGCCAAGAACGTCCGTCATGGAATACAGGCCCGGCTTCTTGCCATGACCCCAGCGTGCTGCCGTCAACGCGCCGTGCGCAAAGATGGAACGGTCTTCCGCCGAATGGGACAGTGTGATGCGCTCGCTGGTGCCGGCAAAAATCACCGAATGCTCGCCGACGACGGAGCCGCCGCGCAACGTGGCAAAGCCGATATCGCCATCCTTGCGCGCGCCGGTATGGCCGTCGCGCGACTTGACCCAGTTCTTTTCCAGCGCAATGCCGCGCCACTTGGCAGCGGCATTGCCCAGCAACAGCGCGGTGCCGGACGGCGCATCCACCTTGTTGCGATGGTGCATTTCCAGCACCTCGATGTCGTAATCGCTCAGCGACCGGGCGGCGCGTTCTACCAGCGCGGCGAGCAGGTTCACGCCCAGGCTCATATTGCCGGACTTCACAATCACGGCATGGCGGGCAGCGGCCTGGACGCGGGCTTCGGCTTTGGCATCAAAGCCAGTGGCGCCGATGACATGGACGATGCGTGCCTGGGCGGCGAGATCCGCCAGCATGGTCGACACCATGGGTGTGGTGAAATCCACCACGGCTTGCGCATGCGCCAGCAGCGGCAGGGGATCGGCGGTCAGCTTGATGCCGTTGGGTTGCATGCCGGCCAGGGTGCCGCTATCTAGCCCCAGGTTGGGATGGCCTTCTATTTCCAGCGCGCCGCACAAGGTCATGCCGTTGCCCTGCGCGATCTCGCGAATGAGCGTGCGTCCCATGCGGCCGGACGCGCCGGTCACGACGATCTTGAGTTCAGACATGACGTCCCCTCTTGGACCCCAATTTAGACTTGAGTATCGACGTTTCCGGTCTGGTCGGGCATTTCTTTTTTTGCAACCGTGACCATGGCCGGGCGCAGGAGGCGTTCCCCAATCATGAAGCCGGTCTGCACCACATCCACGATGCTGCCGCCGGGCTTACCTGCCGCGGGCACTTCGGCGATGGCCTGGTGCAGGTTGGGATCGAATTTGCCATCGCTGGTATCGATCTGCTTGACGCCATACCGCTCCAGCGCCTGGATCAGCTGGCGGTCGGTGGCTTCTATGCCGTCCAGCACCGCCTGAACCTGCGGATCGGCGGCGATGCGCACCTCGGCGGGCACGGCTGCCAAAGCGCGGGCGAAATTGTCGGCAATGGCCACCATGTCGCGCGCGAACTTGGTCACGGCATACTGGCTGGCGTCGGTCCTTTCCTTGTCGGCGCGGCGGCGGATATTCTCCACCTCGGCCAGAGCGCGCAGCCGCTGGTCCTTGAGGGTGTCCACCTCGGCCTTCAACGCCTCCAGCACCGCGAATTCGGCGGCATGGGGGTTTTCGGCGTCGGGCAGTTGCATGGGTTCGTCAGTCATCACAGTCTTCCTTGAAGGCGTGTTCTTAAGACTTAAGCTAGCAGTCGTCCAATGACTTTGGCGGTATGGTCCACCATGGGGATGATGCGGCCGTAATTCAGTCTGGTCGGCCCCAAAACCCCGATAACGCCCACGATCTTACCTTGGGCATTGGCGTAGGGGGCGGCCACGATCGAGGAACCGGACAGCGAGAACAGCCGGTTCTCCGAGCCGATGAAGATGCGGACCCCCGCGCCGTCCTTGGCCAGTTCCAGAAGCTGGATCAAGTCGGCCTTGCGCTCGATATCGTCGAACAGCGAACGGATGCGCTCGATATCTTCCCGCGCCCCGACACTGTCGAGCAGGTGCGACTGGCCACGCACGATCAGGACCTTTTCCGGACCGGCGATCGTGGCCAGCCCTTCGGCCACCACCTTGGC